>JANOPR010000718.1:0-4711 GCA_031421955.1 Burkholderiales bacterium | reverse complement strand
CCGGCGATCCAGGCGAACATCGTCACATGCAGGCCGCTGATGCTGACCAGGTGCGCGATGCCTGTCGTGCGAAACAACTCCCAATCGCTGCGCTCGATGGCGGCCTGGTCCCCCACCGCCAATGCGGCCAGCACGCCGGCCGCGCGCGCATCGGGCACGCGCAGGGCGATCGCGTCGCGCACATGCTGGCGCAACCGCTCGACCGGCCGCAGCAGGCCCGCAGGCAGGCGCGTCGCCGGTGTTCGATCGGTCGCACGCACGGTGCCGGTCGCGCGGATGCCCTGCTCGAACAACCACAACTCGGTGTCGAAGCCGTGCGGGTTGAGAGAGCCGTGCGGCTGCTTCAGGCGCACCGTGAAGCGCCAGCGCTGACCGGCGCGCAGGTCTTCGAAGGGTGCGGCAATCAGCGCGTCCTCGTCCCAGCCGCGGTACCAGCCCAGCGCGAGGCGCGAGGGCAATGCCACGGCCCGGCCCGCGTGCGCGGCGCTCTCGGGCGCGAAGGTGAAGCGCACGCCGTCGGGGTACTGGCGCGGCAGGTCGGCCACCACGCCCGTGACCACGATGTCCTGTCCCTCCAGCGCGGCGGGCAACCCCTGCGCAAGGCGCAACCCGGCGCGCAAACCGGTGGCCGCGAAGAGCGTCAATGCCACGGCGAGAGCCAAACCCAGCGTGCGGCGCTTGACCATGAGCACGGCAATCAGCAGGCCCATGGCAGCCATCCCGAGCATGGCGCCATAGGCGCTGTTCGGCCACAACGCAGCCTGCTGCAACTGCGCGGCGGCACCCGCGATGCCGGACACGGCCACGAACGCGGCGCGCAAGCCCCAGGCGTCGTGAGCGCCGCTCATCAGGCAACCTCCGTGCCGCGCACTGCGGTCAATTCGCCTCTCGGGCGGCCGGGCAGGCTCATCGCGCCAGTGTAGGATCGTCGCGCCCCCTCCATCCACCCCGCAAATCGCCATGACGACTGTTGCCGACCGCCTGAAATCGCTGGACATCACCTTGCCGCCGCTCGCCGTGCCGGGCGCGGCCTATGTGCCCTTCGTGCGCACCGGCAAGCTGATCTTCATTTCGGGCCACATCGCCAAGAGAGACGGCAAGGCCTGGGTCGGCCAGCTCGGCCTGACCATGGCCACCGCCGAAGGCCAGGCCGCCGCACGCGCCATTGCGATCGACCTGATGGGAACGCTGTCCGCAGCGTGTGACGGCGACCTGGGCAAGGTCAAGCGCATCGTCAAGCTCATGAGCCTGGTCAACAGCACGCCGACTTTCACCGAGCATCACCTGGTCGCGAACGGCTGCTCGCAGTTGTTCGGCGAGGTCTTCGGCGCCGAGATCGGTGCGCATGCGCGCAGTGCCTTCGGCGTGGCGCAGATCCCGATGGGCGCCTGCGTCGAGATCGAGCTGATCGCCGAAGTCGCGTGATCTTGCGTGCCACGAATGTGCTGATCGGCATCGCCGGCGTATCGCTGGCCGCCGTGGCATTGGCGCTGGTCTCGCAGCATGCCTTTGACCTGCAGCCCTGCCCCTGGTGCGTGTTGCAGCGCCTGATCTTCGTGCTCATCGCGCTGGCAGCGCTGGCGGGGTTGGCCGCGCGTTCGGTCACGGGCCGGCGCATCGTCGCCTTCGGCCTGCTGCTGTTGTGCGGCGCGGGTATCGCCGCGGTGCTGTGGCAGCATTTCGTCGCCGCCGCGAGCAACTCCTGCAACCTGACCTTGGCCGATCGCATCATGTCGGCCAGCGGCCTGCCGATCCTGCTGCGCGAGGTTTTCGAGGCCCGCGCCACCTGCGCCGATGCCGCCGTCAACCTGCTCGGCCTGCCCTACGAGTTCTGGGGCCTGGGGCTGTACGTTGCCATCGAGGCTGCTGCACTGTGGCTGCTGCTGCGTGCGCGCGTCAGCGCAAGCTGGCGTTGATCCTGGCCAGCGCAGCGATGCCGGGGCACAACTCGGCGTCACCCAGGCGATTCAGTGGCGTGGCGCTGGTGTTGAGCGCAGCGTGCAGGTCGCGGGCGGCGTTGTCGACGTAGAGCAGTCCGGTCGCGACCTCGCCTTTCGATCCGAGTTCCTGGACCACGGCCAACGCGGCGACGCGGTCGGTGGGGTCGAAATCGGCGCGCAGCTTGCGCAGGCGCATCACACTGCCGTCGGCCTGCGGCAGGTCGATGCACTCGCCCGGCAGCGCTTCAGCCTTGACCTCCTTGGCCAGGTCGATGAAGTCGATCCGCGCCACGGCCTCGTTGTGCGCTCGCACATAGTCGTAGCTCTTGGTGCTGCCGGCGTGGTTGTTGAAGGCCACGCAGGGGCTGACCACATCGATGAAGGCCGCGCCATGGTGGCGCATTGCGCCTTCGATCAGCGGCACCAGCTGCGCCTTGTCGCCGGAGAAACCGCGCGCCACGTAGGTGGCGCCGAGCTGCAGGGCAATGGCCACCAGGTCGATCGGGCTCTCGGCGTTGCTGACGCCCTTCTTGCTCTGGCTGCCGCGGTCGGCGGTGGCCGAGAACTGGCCTTTGGTCAAACCATAGACACCATTGTTCTCGACGATGTAGACCATGTTCACGCCGCGCCGCATGGCGTGGGCGAACTGGCCGAAGCCGATCGAGGCCGAGTCGCCGTCGCCCGAAACGCCCAGGTAGAGCAGCTCGCGGTTGGCCAGATTGGCACCGGTGAGCACGCTGGGCATGCGCCCGTGCACGGTGTTGAAGCCATGGCTGGCACCGAGGAAGTAGTCGGGCGTCTTGCTCGAGCAGCCGATGCCCGAGAGCTTGGCCACCCGGTGCGGCTCAATGTCCAACTGCCAGCAGGCCTGCACGATGGCGGCCGAGATCGAATCGTGGCCACAGCCGGCGCACAGCGTGCTGATCTTGCCCTCGTAGTCGCGCCGCGTGTAGCCGACCTTGTTGGCTTCGAGCGTCGGATGGTGCAGCCTCGGTTTGGCGATGTACGTCACTTGACCGTCTCCTTGGAGGCCTTGGGCGCCACGATCTCGGCGTGCAGGTGGCGCGTGATCGCACCGGCGATGAAGCGCGCCGTGATCGGCGTGCCGTCGAAATGCAGGATCGGCACCATCTGCTCCGGGTGGGCGTGCAACTCGGCCAGCAGCAGCGTGCGCATCTGGGCGTCGCGGTTCTGCTCGACGACAAAGACCTGCTCATGCGCGGCGATGAACTGCGCCACGTTGTCGGGGAAAGGAAAGGCGCGCAGGCGCAATGCGTCGACCGGGATGCCGCCGTTGGCGAGTATTTCCAGCGCCTCGTCCATCGCCGGGCTGGTCGAGCCGAAATAGATCGCACCGAGCCGCGTCTTGCGGCTGGCGGTGCGAATGACGGGCTGCGGCACCAGCGAGGCCGCGGTGTCGAACTTCTGCAGCAGGCGCTTGACGTTGTAGACGTAGTCCGGCCCGGCCTCGGAGTAGCGCGCGTAAGGGTCGCGCGTGGTGCCGCGGGTGAAGTAGGCGCCCTTGCTCTCGTGCGTGCCCGGCAGCGTGCGCCAGGGAATGCCGTCGCCGTCGACGTCCTTGTAGCGTGCGAACTCGCGGCCGGCCTCGAGCTCGGCCGCGCTCAACACCTTGCCGCGGTCCATCCGCCGTGCGTCGTCCCACTCGAAGGGCTCGCAAAGGCGCTGGTTCATAACGATGTCCAGGTCGGTCATCACGAAGACCGGCGTCTGCAGGCGGTCGGCCAGGTCGAGCGCCGCGGCGGCATGGTCGAAGCACTCCTTCGGGTCTTCGGGCAGCAGCAGCACGTGCTTGGTGTCGCCATGCGAGGCATAGGCGCAACTCAGGATGTCGGCCTGCTGCGTGCGCGTGGGCATGCCCGTCGACGGCCCGCCCCGCTGCACGTTGATGATCGTGACCGGGATCTCGGCGAAGTAGGCCAGCCCGATGAATTCGGTCATCAGGCTCACGCCCGGGCCCGAGGTGGTGGTGAAGGCGCGCGCGCCGTTCCAGCCCGCGCCGGTGACGATGCCGATCGAGGCGATCTCGTCTTCGGCCTGGACGATGGCGTAGTTGGCTGCACCTGTTGCCGGGTCGTGGCGCATCTTGCCGCAGTAGCCCTGGAACGATTCGGCGAGCGACGAACTCGGCGTGATCGGATACCAGGCGCACACGGTGGCGCCGCCGTACACGCAGCCCAGCGCCGCGGCGGAATTGCCGTCGATGAAGATGCGCTCGCCCACGCGGTCGCGCGGCTGCACCTGCAGCCCCACCGGCTGGTTGGCCAGGTGCTCGCGCGCAAAGTCCAGCCCCAGGTGCAGGGCCTGGACGTTGGACGCCAGCAGTTTTTCCTTGCCTTTGAACTGCTCGGAGAACAGGCCCTCGATGACCGCCGGGTCAATGTCCATCAGCTCTGCCAGCGCGCCGACGTAGAGGATGTTCTTGAACAGCTGACGCTGGCGCGGATCGCTGTACGTGGCGTTGCAGATCTCGGTCATGGGCATGCCGATGACGTTGATGTCGCTGCGAAACGCGCTTGCCGGCAGCGGCCGCGTGCTGTCGTAGAACAGGTAGCCGCCGGGTTCCAACTCGCGCACGTCAGCGTCCCAGGTCTGCGGGTTCATCGCCACCATCATGTCGATGCCGCCGCGCCGGCCGAGCCAGCCGCGTTCGCTAACGCGCACTTCGTACCAGGTCGGCAGGCCTTGGATGTTGCTCGGGAAGATGTTGCGCGGGCTCACCGGCACGCCCATGCGCAGGATGGCCTTGGCGA
>JANOPR010000717.1:0-5516 GCA_031421955.1 Burkholderiales bacterium | reverse complement strand
GGCCCGCGCGCGACCCGATAATTGCGCTCAACCAGCACCAGGCCCTGGCGCAGCAAGTGTGCGAGGGCCTGGGACTCGGCCGCTGCACCCAGCTTCTGCCTGTCGGTTGTTGCCGCGTTGCGGCGGGAGAACATCGTCGCCACCTCCATCGCCTCTGCCGCGATCATCACCCAGGCCGCGGCTGCGGCCGCGGGGGCCCAGCAGTATCCCGCCGGAACGCTGTATATGGTGGCCACGCCGATCGGCAACCTCGCCGACCTGACGCTGCGCGCGGTGCATGTGCTCGGGCTGGTCGATGCGGTGGCCTGCGAAGACACGCGCGTCGGCGGTTCGCTGCTCGGGCACCTGGGTCTGTCCAAGCCGCTGCTGTCGCTGCACCAGCACAACGAACGCGCCGCCACCGAACAGGTGCTGGCGCGGCTGGCCCGCGGCGAGCGGGTGGCCTACCTCAGCGACGCCGGCACGCCCGCGGTATCGGACCCGGGTGCCGTGCTGGTGGCCGCGGCGCAGGCCGCCGGGCACGCCACGGTGCCGTTGCCGGGGGCCAGCAGCGTGCTGGCCGCGCTGAGTGTCGCGGGCGACACCGGCGCAGCGGGGTTTGCCTTCATCGGTTTCCTGTCGGCCAAGGCAGGCGAGCGAGATCGCGCCTTGGGCGCCTTGGCGCTGCGCCATGCCGAATCGCTGGTGCTTTTCGAGGCGCCTCACCGCATCGCAGCGTTGCTCGAAGCCCTGGCCCTGGCGATGCCGTCGCGGCGCCTGACGCTGGGACGCGAGTTGACCAAGCAGTTCGAGACCGTGGCCACGATGCCCGCAGGGCAGGCACCCGCCTGGCTGGCTGCGGACGCCAACCGCGCACGCGGCGAGTTCGTGCTCGTGCTGCATGCCGTGGCGGTTGAAGCACCGGCACAGGACGCCCTCGATGCGGAGACCGAGCGCACCTTGCGCGTGCTGCTGGCCGAACTGCCGCTGAAGCAGGCCGTGGCATTGGCGGCCACGTTGACCGCCGCGCCACGCAACCAACTCTATGCACAGGCCCTGGTCTGGCGCGACACGCCAGGCCAGGGCCGGGACGACTGAGGGTCGGCCCGCGCCCATGACGCCAAGCCGGGTGGCTTACTTGCCTGCGCCGAGCTCCGTTGCCGCCCGGCAAAGAAGGGTGAAGCCCCCGTCACGGCTGTGACTTGGCGCCGCTCCTACAATGGCCCGCATGATCACCCGCGAACCCACGATCGAGCGCCTGGCCAAGGCGGAGTCGCTGTTGCTGACGCCCTTCGGCCTGACCGACGCGCATCTCCGCGCCGCGCTGCAGACCATTGCCGCGCACCGCATCGACGACGCGGACCTGTATTTCCAGAGCACACGCCATGAGGGCTGGAGCCTGGAAGAGGGCATCGTCAAGAGCGGCAGCTTCTCGATCGACCAGGGTGTCGGCGTGCGCGCCGTGGCCGGCGAGAAGACCGCGTTTGCCTACAGCGACGATATTTCCGAAGCCGCCTTGCAGGACGCCGCGCGCACCGTGCGCAGCATTGCCGCCGCGGGGCAGAGCAAGCGCGTGAAGGTCGGCGTCAAGTCCAGCGTGGCGGGCAGCCGCGTGTTGTACGCGCCCACCGACCCGATCACCACGCTGGACAGCACGCAGAAAGTCGCGTTGCTGGAGAAAGTCGAGCGCCTGGCGCGCGCCAAGGACCCGCGTGTCGTGCAGGTGATGGCCGGCGTGGCCGCCGAGTTCGACGTGGTGCTGGTGGCGCGCGCCGATGGCACCCGCGCGGCCGACGTGCGCCCGCTGGTGCGCTTGTCGGTGACCGTGATCGCCGAGCAGAAGATCAACGGCGTCGTGCGCCGCGAGGTCGGCACCGGCGGCGGCGGCGGCCGCTTCGGCCTGGGCTACTTCCAGGACACCATCATCGAAGGCTATGTCGATCAGGCCGTCAATGCCGCGCTCACCAACCTCGAAGGCCGGCCGGCGCCGGCCGGCCAGATGGCCGTGGTGCTCGGCCCGGGCTGGCCTGGCGTGCTGCTGCACGAAGCCATCGGCCACGGCCTCGAAGGCGACTTCAACCGCAAGGGCTCCTCGGCGTTTTCGGGCCGCGTCGGCCAGCGCGTTGCCGCCAAGGGCGTGACCGTGCTCGACGACGGCACCTTGCCCGACCGGCGCGGCAGCCTCAACGTCGACGACGAAGGCCATGCCACGCAGCGCACGGTGCTGATCGAGGACGGCATCCTCAAGGGCTATATCCAGGACTCGATGAACGCGCGCCTGATGGGCGTCAAGCCCACCGGCAACGGCCGGCGCGAAAGCTACGCCCATGTGCCGATGCCGCGCATGACCAACACCTACATGCTCGCCGGCTCGCGAGCCAAGGACGAGATCGTCGCCAGCTTGAAGCGCGGCCTGTACGCCACCAACTTCGGCGGCGGCCAGGTCGACATCACCAGCGGCAAGTTCGTGTTTTCGGCCAGCGAGGCCTTCTGGGTCGAGAACGGCAAGATCCAGTACCCCGTGCGCGGCGCCACCCTGATCGGCAGCGGCCCGGATTGCCTGACCCATGTCAGCATGATCGGCAACGACCTGGCCCTCGATGCCGGCGTGGGCGTCTGCGGCAAGGAGGGCCAGAGCGTGCCGGTCGGCGTGGGCCAGCCGACGCTGCGCATCGACGGGCTGACTGTCGGCGGAACAGGATGAGCCGTGTTGCCGCCTGGGCCCGTGCTACATTCGCCGCCATGCGTTGTCCCGCCGCGTTTTATTTTGGCTACTTTTGGTTCTCGCCCCCACCGGTGGCTCGAGAGGCAAGTGGCTGACTGAAACAGCGCAACGCACTCAACAGACCGCCGGCAGCCCCGGCGGTTTTTTATTGCCCGTTCACGACCCGACGATCGACAGGAGAGTCCGCATGAGCCGCAGGGCCGTTCCCAAGGCGAATACCGTAGTGCGAAGCACGGAGGTTGACTGATGAGTCCCAAACAACAAGGCCACGCCAGCGACGCCGGACACGGCTACGCGCTGAGCGAAAAGACCAGCCAGACCGACGACCAGCGCATCAAGGACGTCACGCCGCTGCCGCCGCCGGAGCACCTGATCCGCTTCTTCCCGATCGCCGGCACGCCGGTGGAGGCACTGATCGGCGGCACCCGCGACGCCATCCGCCGCATCCTGAACGGCCAGGACGACCGCCTGCTGGTCGTGATGGGGCCCTGCTCGATCCACGACCCGCACGCCGCGCTCGAATACGCGCGAAAGCTCAAAGCCGAGCGCGCACGCCACGCCGACACGCTGGAAGTCGTGATGCGCGTGTACTTCGAGAAACCGCGCACCACGGTCGGCTGGAAGGGCCTGATCAACGACCCCTACCTGGATGAGAGCTTTCGCATCCACGAAGGCCTGCGCATTGCGCGCCAACTGCTGGTCGACATCAACCGCCTGGGCGTGCCCGCGGCCAGCGAGTTCCTCGACGTGATCTCGCCGCAGTACATCGGCGACCTGATCGCCTGGGGCGCGATCGGCGCGCGCACGACAGAATCGCAGGTGCACCGCGAACTGGCCTCGGGCCTGTCGGCGCCGGTGGGCTTCAAGAACGGCACCGACGGCAACATCCGGATTGCCATCGACGCGATCCAGGCCGCCGCGCGGCCGCACCACTTCCTGTCGGTGCACAAGAACGGCCAGGTCGCGATCGTTCAGACCAAGGGCAACAAGGACTGCCACGTGATCCTGCGCGGCGGCAAGGTGCCGAACTACGACGCCGCCAGCATCGCCGCAGCCTGCAAGGAAATCGAGGCCGCCAGGCTGCCCTGCCGGTTGATGGTCGACTTCAGCCACGCCAATTCAAGCAAGCAGCACGAGAAGCAGGTCGACGTGGCGCGCGACATTGCCGCCCAGTTGGCCGCGGGCACGCGGTGCATCTTCGGCGCCATGGTCGAGAGCCACCTGGTGGCCGGGGCGCAGAAGTTCAGCGCCGGCAAGGACGACCCGGCGGCGCTCACGTACGGCCAGAGCATCACCGACGGCTGCATCGGCTGGGAGCACTCGCTCGAGATGCTGGAGTTGCTCAGCGCGGGCGTGCGCGCGCGGCGCAGCCTGAGCGCCTGAGCTGCGCACGCGCCCTCAGGCGCCGGCGTCGCGCTTCAGGCGTTCACTCTGCCAATACACATCGTCGCCGCCCAGCCCGTCGAGATTGGCGCGGTTGAGCACGCGGGCCAGCACGAACAGCAGGTCCGAGAGGCGGTTGAGGAACTGGCGCGGCGCCTCGTTGACGGCTTCCTGCGCGGCCAGGGCCACCAGCGAGCGCTCGGCGCGCCGCGCCACGGTGCGGCTGACATGCGCCAGCGCCGCGCTGCGCGTGCCGGCCGGCAGAATGAACTCGGCCAGCCGCGGCAGCGTGGCGTTGTAGTGCGCCAGCGCTTCGTCCAGGCGCAGCACGGCGTCGGCCTTGAGCAATTCGTAGCCCGGAATCGAGAGTTCGCCGCCGAGGTTGAACAGCTCGTGCTGAATCACCACCAGCAGCTCGCGCACGTCGTCGGGCAGCGGCTCGGCCAGCAGCACGCCCAGGCCCGAGTTCAGCTCGTCGACATCGCCCAGGGCCTGCACGCGCAACGCGTCCTTGCGCGTGCGCGTGCCGTCGCCCAGGCCCGGCGTGCCGTTGTCGCCGGGGCGGGTGGCGATTTGCGTCAATCGATTGGCCATCAGTGCCCGCCCGGCCGCCCGAAGGGCACGCACGGCCCAAGGGCCACGAAGAGGCCCCTGCGGGGCCATGGGGACTGTGAACGAAGTGAGCTTGGGGGCCACATCCCCCGATGCTACCTACAATCAGTGCGCCCACCCTCCGGGAGACGCCGCAATGAATGCCCCACACGACCTGCTACCCCGCGCTGCACCGCGTCCGGTGCCTGCAGCCATGCTCGACACGTTGAAGGCGCGCTTTGGTGATCGCGTCTCAACCGCCAACGCCGTGCGCGAGCAGCATGGCCGCGACGAGTCGACCTATCCGGTGACGCCGCCCGACGCGGTGCTGTTCTGCGAAAGCACGGAAGACGTGGCCGCCGCAGTGGCGCTGGCGGCGGCGCACGGCGTGCCGGTGATCCCCTTCGGCATCGGCTCCTCGCTCGAAGGCCACCTGCTGGCAGTGCAGGGCGGGCTGTCGATCGACCTGTCGCGCATGAACGCAATCGTCGCGGTCAACGCGGAAGACCTGACGGTCACGGTGCAGGCCGGGGTAACGCGCGAACAGTTGAACCGCGAGGTCCGCGACACGGGCCTGTTCTTTCCGATCGACCCCGGCGCCAACGCCACGCTGGGTGGCATGGCGGCCACCCGCGCCAGCGGCACCAATGCCGTGCGCTACGGCACGATGAAGGAAAACGTGCTCGGCCTGCAGGTCGTGACGGCCGCGGGCGACGTGATCCGTACCGGCACGCGGGCCAAGAAATCGAGCGCGGGTTACGACCTGACGCGGCTCTTCGTCGGCAGCGAGGGCACCCTGGGCGTGATGACCGAGGTGACCTTGAAGCTCTACCCGCTG
>JANOPR010000716.1:0-2248 GCA_031421955.1 Burkholderiales bacterium | reverse complement strand
GCCGACGGCTCGCTCGAGCAGATGATGTTGTCGGGCCAGTCGGGCAGCCTCGTCGCTGCCGCCAAGGCCGCCGCGCACTGGACCGTGACCGGCGCGCCGCTGGTGCTGGCCGCACCGCTGATCGGCCTCATGCTCGGCATGAGCCCGCAGGCGATATCGGCACTGCTCGCGTCGCTGCTGCTGGGCACACCCATCCTGAGCCTGCTCGGCGGCATGGGCGCGGCCTTGACGTTGGGCCTGCGCAGTGCGGGCGTGCTGCTGATCCTGCTGATCGTGCCCTTGTCGATACCTGCGCTGATCTTTGGTGCCGGCGCGGTCGGTGCGGTCGAGAGCGGCCTGGGAGCGGCAGGGCATTTTTCGCTTCTCGGAGCGCTGTTGATAATGACCATACTCGCCGCGCCGCTGGCGACTTCGTTTGCGCTGCGGATCGCGCAGGAGTAACCCTTCATGGACCGACCCATCCGATGGTTCACGTTTTCGGCGCCGCCGCGCTTTTACGGCCTGGTGGAAAGACTGAATCCGTGGCTGTGGACGGCCGCCTGCCTGCTGGCCATCGCCGGGCTCTACGTCGGGTTTTTCGTCGCGCCGACCGATGCGACCCAGGGTGAGGCCTACCGCATCATCTTCATCCATGTGCCCGCGGCCTGGATGTCGATGATCCTGTACCTGGCGCTGGCCTTCTGGGCGGCGGTGGGTTGGATGTTCAACGCGCGCATGGCCTCGACGCTGGCGCGCGCCATCGCCCCGACCGGCGCCATGTTCACCTTCATCGCGCTGTGGACCGGCGCCTTGTGGGGCAAACCGACCTGGGGCACCTGGTGGGTGTGGGACGCTCGCCTGACTTCGGAACTGATCCTGCTGTTCCTGTATCTAGGCTATATCGCGCTGGTCACGTCGATCGACGACTGGGTGCGCGGTGACAAGGCCGGGGCGTTGCTGGCGATCGGGGGGTCGATCAATGTGCCGATCATCTATTTTTCGGTCAAATGGTGGAATACGTTGCACCAGGGCGCCACGATCAGCCTGACCGCAGCGCCGAAGATGGCGCAATCGATGCTGCTGGGGATGTTGCTGATGACCTTTGCATTCTGGGCTTATGCCTTCGCGGTGGTGTTCACGCGCGCCCAGGCCTTGGCTTTGGAGCGCGATCGCGACGCCGACTGGGTTCGGCAGACTGCGCTAGCGCAAAGGGAAACCCAATGAACTGGGCCAACATGTCGGACTTCCTGTCCATGCGCGGCTATGGCCTGTACGTATGGGGTTCCTTCGCCGTGACCGCACTGCTGATGCTGTGCGAGCCCTGGCTGGTACGCCGCCACCGCCGTGCGGCACTGCATGCGGCTGCTACGAATTCTGTTGAGGACTGAAAGATGAAACCCCGTCACAAGCGCCTGGCCATCATCGGCGGCGTCGTCACCTCGGTCGCCGTGGCCGCGGGCCTGGTGCTGAACGCCTTCCAGAGCAACCTGGTGTTCTTCTACTCACCCTCGCAGGTGGTGGCCAAGGAGGCGCCCACCGCGCGCACCTTCCGCGTCGGCGGACTGGTCAAGGAGGGCAGCGTCAAGCGCACCGGCACCGAGGTGCAGTTTGCGGTGACCGACACCGCGCAGACGATGCAGGTCAAGTACGTCGGCATCCTTCCCGACCTGTTCAAGGAGGGCAAGGGCGTCGTCGCGCAGGGGCAGATCGGCGCCGACGGCGTATTTGTCGCGCGCGAAGTGCTGGCCAAGCACGATGAGAACTACATGCCGCCCGAAGCCGCCGAGGCGCTCAAGCGCGCCGCGCAGGCCAACGAGAAGATCGCCAATACGGTGGTCGGGGGCGCGAAGTGATTGCCGAGATCGGTCAACTCGCGCTGCTGCTGGCGCTGGCGGTGGCGCTGGTGCAGGGCAGCCTGCCATTCGCGGGCGCGGCTCGCAATCGCGCCGACTGGATGGCGCTGGCCAGGCCGGCGGCGCAGGCTCAGTGCCTGCTCGTGATGGTCGCCTTTGGCTGCCTGACGGCGGCCTTTGTGCAGAACGACTTCTCGGTGCTGTACGTGGCGACGAACTCGAACTCGGCGCTGCCGCTGCAATACCGCATTGCCGCCGTGTGGGGCGGGCACGAGGGCTCGTTGCTGCTATGGCTGCTGATGCTCAGCGGCTGGACGGTGGCCGTGGCCATGTACAGCGAGCACCTGCCGCAGGCCGTGGTGGCGCGCATCCTGGCCGTGATGGGCCTGGTGGCGGTCGGTTTCCTGCTCTTCACC
>JANOPR010000715.1:0-3158 GCA_031421955.1 Burkholderiales bacterium | reverse complement strand
CGGGTAAACACGCCCCCAGGACGCCTGCGGCGTCGGCCCCCCAAGGCGGTGTCGCCCGCTTGGGTCGGCCCGGCGCGGGCTAACCCGCAGCCGAGCGCAGCGTCGGGCTGTCTAAACTGCCATTCTTTCAGCCTTGTGACGGAGCGGAATTCATGACCTTCAAACAGGTATTCCTTGCGGGCCTTGTGGCCGCGGCGTGCGGCGCGGTGGCTCAAGCGCAGACCCTGCGCTGGGCCAGCCAGGGCGATCCGCAAACCATGGACCCGCACTCGCAGAACGAGTCCATGACGAACATGATGAACGGCCAGGTCTACGAGCGCCTGACCGCGCGCAGCAAGACGCTGGAGATCGTGCCAGGGCTGGCGACGAGCTGGGAGCAGGTCTCGCCGCTGGTGTGGCGCTTCAAGCTGCGCCCCAACGTCAAGTTCCACGACGGCGCGCCATTCACCGCCGACGACGTGGTGTTCTCGATCATCCGCGGCCAGCAGCCGACCTCGCAGATCAACAACTACGCCAGCGCAGTCGGCGCGCCCAGGAAGGTCGATGACTTGACGGTCGAGTTCCATCTCGAAAAAGTCAACCCGATCTTCTTGCAGCACATGGACGCGCTGTGGATGCTGAACAAGGCCTGGGCGGAGAAGAACAAGGTCACCAAGCCGCTGGACTTCAAGAACAAGGAAGAGAGCTTCGCCTCGCAGAACTCGAACGGCACCGGCCCCTACATGCTGGTCAGCCGCGCGCCGGGCATCAAGTCAACCTACAAGCGCAACCCGAACTACTGGGGCAAGGTCGAAGGTAACGTGCAAGAGATCGTCTTCACGCCGATCGGCAACGACGCGACGCGGCTGGCTGCGCTGGTCTCGGGAGAGATCGACTTCGTGCTCGACCCCGCCCCGCGTGACGTGCCGCGCCTGCGCACGACCACGGGCGTGAAGATCATTGATGGCCCCGAGAACCGCGTCGTCTTCATCGGCATGGACCAGGGACGCGATGAGCTGCTGTACAGCAGCGTCAAGGGCAAGAACCCGTTCAAGGACGTGCGCGTGCGCAAGGCGCTGTACCAGGCGGTCGACATCGAGACGATGAAGACCAAGCTGATGAACGGTCAGAGCTTTCCTACCGGCGGCCTGACGCCCTCGCCGCTGGGTTCGTATAACGACCCAGAGATCGAGAAGCGCCTGCCCTTCGACATGGCCGCCGCACGCAAGCTGATGGCCGAGGCGGGGTATGCGGACGGCTTCGAAGTGCAGCTCGACTGCCCGAACAACCGCTACATCAACGACGAGGAGATCTGCATCGCCCTGGCCGGCATGTGGGCCCAGCTCAAAGTCAAGATCAAGGTCAACGCGATGCCGCGGGCAACGTACTTCCCGAAGCTCGAAAAGTACGACCTCAGCATGTACATGCTCGGCTGGGGCGGCGCGGTGACGGATGCGGAAACCACGTTGACTCCGGTGCTGCGCAATCAGGCCGACAAGGGCGTTGGCGCCTACAACTACGGCCGCGCCAGGAACGACAAGGCCGACGCGCTGGCCGCGCAGTCCAGCGTTGAAGCTGACCCGAAAAAGCGCGAGGGCATGGTCAAGGCCGCGCTCAAGGAGTTCAAGGAGAACGTCGCCGTGATTCCGCTGCATCGCCAGGTCATTCCCTGGGCGGCGCGCAGCAACGTCAGCGTCGTGCACCGGGCTGACAACTGGTTCGAGGTGCAGTGGGTGACGGTCGGCAAGTAAGCGTTCCTCTTCGCGTGCGTGAGTCGGCGCCGGGTGTGCCCCGGCGGGCAGTCACTTTCTTTCTGCTGGCTCAGAAAGAAAGTAACCAAAGAAAGAGAGCCTGAACACGAATCTTTGGGTTTGTACGCGCGAGCGTTACCTGTTCGCGTGCACAAGTCTGATTGATCCGGTAAGGCCTGCGTTTGCACTGAGCCAAACGGTCTTGCCCTGCCTGCGATGTGGCTAAAGCGCGGTGCGCCGCGGTGCAATCGACACTTGAGCCCGTACCGGGTCAGGCCTCGCGGCAATGCACCTACGTCACTCGCGACCGCAGGTGAAAGCGATCACGTGTTGAGGCTCTTTCTCTTTGGTTACTTCTCTCTTTGAGCCAGCAAAGAGAAAGTGACTGCCAGCCGGGGCACACCCGGCGCCGACCTGCGCATCAGAAGAACGAGGGATCGGCGACAGCAAGCTCAGGTAGCATCGCCGCGCAATGAACACTCCCTATGAATGGCAGATCGGCTGGCGCTACACGCGCGCCGGGCGCACCGGCCGGCGCAACGGCTTCATCTCCTTCATCTCCGGCGTGTCGATGCTCGGCATTGCGCTGGGCGTGGCGGCATTGATCATCGTGCTGTCGGTGATGAACGGCTTTCAGAAGGAAGTGCGCGACCGCATGCTCAGCGTGATCGCGCATGTCGAACTGTTCGACGGGCAGGGGACTGCACTGGCCGACTGGCGCGCACTGGCCGCGCAGGCCAGTGCCGCGGCACCGGGGCAGGTGGTCGGTGCGGCGCCGTTCGTCTCGGTGCAGGCCTTGCTGGCACGCGGCGAAGACATGCGCGGCGTGCTCGTGCGCGGCATCTCCCCGGCCGACGAGGCCCGGGTCACGCCGCTGGCCGCGCAGCTGCGCGACACCACTTTCGCCAAGTTGGTGCCGGGCGAGTGGAACATCGTCCTGGGGATTGAGTTGGCACGCTCGCTCGGCGTTCGCGTCGGCGACAAGGTCACCGTGGTCACGCCGGGCGGGCAGATCACGCCGGCCGGCGTGGTGCCGCGCTTGAAGCAGTTCACCCTGGCCGGAACCTTCGAGGCCGGCCACTACGAGTACGACAGCGCATTGGCGCTGGTTCACCTCGACGACGCGGCGCGGCTGTTGCGCGTCGAGGGCCCGACAGGCGTGCAATTGAAGCTCACTGACCTGCACGCGGCACGCGAGGTGGCGTCGCGCATCGCCCGCGCGCTGCCGAGCGACGTGCGTGTGCGCGACTGGACGCGCACCAACCGCAACTGGTTCGACGCCGTGCAGCTCGAGAAGCGCCTGATGTTCATCATCCTGACCCTGATCGTCGCGGTGGCGGCGTTCAACCTGGTCAGCACGCTGGTCATGACCGTCACGGACAAGCGCGCCGACATCGCCATCCTGCGCACCTTGGGTGCGAGCCCGCG
>JANOPR010000714.1:0-3634 GCA_031421955.1 Burkholderiales bacterium | reverse complement strand
TCGAAGGCAACGGCGCGGTCGGCACGACCTTCAAGACCCGTGGGTCCGACGCACGCGTGGAAGCGGTGCACCGGGCGTTCACTCTGGGGGCGGTTCGAGTCGAGGGCACGCTCGGCATGCAGTTCGAGTCGGCGCGCTCCTCGGCGCTCGGCGAGGAAGCCTTCGTGCCCACGACGCACACCCGCCACGCGGCCGCCTTCCTGCTGGAGCGCTGGTCTTGGGGCGAGCGTGGGCACCTCAGTGCCGGCGCGCGCGTCGAGCAGGCGCGGGTGCGCTCCGAAGGTGATGCGGACAGTGGCGTGGTGCAGTTCGGGCCGGCGCAGGAGCGCAGCTTTTCGCCGCGCAGCACGTCCATCGGTGCCGTGTTCAACCTGAACGCGAAGTGGCAGGCCTCGTCGAGCTGGTCCTACACCGAGCGGGCGCCGACGAGCTATGAGCTGTATGCCAACGGCGTGCACGCCGCGACCAGCGCCTATGAGCGCGGTGACCCGCAGCAGGCCACGGAGCGCGGTCGCAACGTCGACTTGGCCCTGGCCTGGCGCGACGGCCCCGACCACGTCAAGCTGGGCGTGTTCGACGGCCGATTCTCCAACTACATCGCGCTGGCAGCGACGGGCGAGCCGGACTTCGTGAATGACGCGGGAGACAGCTTCCCGGTGTTTGCCTTCCAAGGCGTCCGTGCTCACCTTTACGGCCTGGAGGCAGAGGGCACATGGCGTGTGCTGGCGGGTACGCGCAACGTCGACGTCGATGCCAAGCTCGACCTGGTCCGGGGTCGCAACCAGGACAGCGGCCAGCCGCTGCCGCGGCTGGCGCCACGGCGCGCCACCCTCGGCATGACCCTGGTGCAGGACGGGTGGACCGCTCGCGTGGAGGTACAGCATGCCAGCGCGCAGGCCCGCGTGCCGAACACGGACGTCGCCACGCCCGGCTGGACCTTGGTCAACCTGTCAGCCACCTATGCGCTGAGCCTGGGCGCGCGAGACGCGCTGTTGTTCGCGAAGCTGCACAACGCGGGCAACACGCTGGCCTACAGCGCGAGCACGATCGGCACCGTGCGGTCGTTGGCACCGCTGCCTGGGCGGGGCTTGACGGTGGGCGCGCGGCTGACCTTCTGAGCCGGGCGTCGGTAGCACTGTGAGGGAAGCGACGGTCCGGCAGCGGGGCATCGAGCGCCGCGCGGCCGCCAGCCGCATTCGAGCGTCTGACCTGTCGCAGTGCGACTATGGTCACTTGCCCGTCGTGCACCCGTTGCGGCCGATGCATCGGCCCGGTCTGGCGGATGACGCCCGGCCGGTCGATCGTCGGCTTGACGCACAGCATCACGACATCGACGACGCCGACCTCGGCCGGATCGTCCGTGGCGCTGACGCGGGGCACATGCAGGGCCGTCGGCCCTTCGATGCGCAGGCCGTCGCTGCGCATGGCCTGCAGGTGCGGGCCGCGGGCAATGAAGTACACCTCGGCCCGCCGGCCGCCAGGCGGGCCCCGAAGTAGCCGCCCAAGCCGCCCGAACCCATCACCGCAATGCGCATGGTTTGATCCTCGATCGGGAGGTGCCCGATTGCGGGCTGCATCGCAAGCGCGAGCTGGCGATGGTGCAGCCGAGACGCCGCGATGGATGAAGGCATGCAGCGCAAAAGTCCGAAGCTGTTTCGCTGTGTCGTCGTTCGTAGCGAGGGCTGCATCACCGTCGAGAGTCACGCTGGGCTGGCCGCCAACCACAACGCCGGTCAGCAACCTTGCACGCCAATCAAACGTCGGCTTTGCGATGGCCTGATCGAGCGCGTCGAAGGGCGCTGTCGACCCTTGAGCAACATCCGCTAACCTGATTTGGTCGTCGTAAAGCAGTCACTCACACGAGGCGACCACGCGCAGCATTTCGAGCGGGTACGTTCGCGACCGACTGAAGGACTGGGGCTTCGCAGCAAACTCGACGACACTAGGCGGCGACAACCAGCACCCAGAGCACGCGCATGGCGATTTCAAGCCCGATCCGGCTCACAGGATGACTACCACCACCAACCAGCTGCAAGTGTTCTGCGATGACTCGTTGTCCGGCGGCCTCGCTCTCACGCTACCCACCGGGTTGAACCCGTCTTGTGCGGCTCTGCAAAGCCCGTTGAAAAGCGATACACAGGGGCAGCCTGCGACCTGCCACGCCAACGCGACTGCAGAAATTGCTGCATTGGTTGCGTTAACGACGGCGCTGGGCGAGGCCCCCCACACCGTCTGCCAGGTCTTGGCCGATAACGTTCTCGCGCTGCTGAAGGCCGGGTCCGCCGGGGTCAGCGTGCTGAGCGTGCAAAGCGACGGCGGCGCGCTGGTGAGCTGGCCCGCAATCGCCGGCCGCTGGCAGGCCCACAGCGGTTGCAGCCGAATGCTGCTTGCCCCAGCCGCCCCAGCCGCCACCCCTGAACCAGCAGCCGAACACTGCCTCGTGGTGCCGTTTGGCGTTGCCGGCAAGACGGCCGGGACGGTGTGGGCAGTGGCACACGACGCAGCCTTGGGCTTTGACGCCGAGGACCTGCGTCAATTGCAGCATCTCGCGCTCTTTGCTGCACCCGCACTGCAAGCCGTGGCTGCGCGCAGCGCAGCGCCGCCGCCGCACCCCGCAACGCCGGCTCGGCGGCTGGATGACACACCAGACAGCCTGCACGCCACCTTCAACAGCTTGATCGAAAACGCGCCCTTCGGTGTCTACGTGGTCGATGCACGGTTCCACCTGTGCCAGGCCAGTGCGGCGGCGCGCAAGGCCTTCGCCAGCGTTCAGCCGTTTATCGGCAGCAACTTCGACGACATCGTGCGCGCGGTCTGGCCTGAACCTTTTGCGTCCGAGGTGCTGGCCCACTTTCGCCGCACGCTGGACAGCGGTGAAGCCTACGCTGAGCCGACGGTGAATGAGATGCGCAAGGACACGCCCGACATCGAGTCATACGACTGGAAGATTGAACGCATCGTCCTGCCGGACGGCGGCTTCGGCGTGGTCTGCTACTTCTACGACCTGACCGAACGTCAGCAGGCAGCAGAAGCCCTGCGGCTGCGCACGGCGCAGTTCGAGACCCTGGTCAGCGACGCGCCGCTGGGCATCTACCTGGTGGACGCCCAGTTGCGCATCCGTGAGGTCAACCCGGTGGCTCTGCCCGAGTTTGGCAATATCCAGGGCCTCATCGGCCGCGACTTCGCGGCGGTGATGCAGACCTTGTGGGGGCCAGCACGCGGCGATGAAATCGTTCAGCAGTTCCGCCGCACGCTGGATACGGGCGAGCCCTTCGAGGTTGATGAACTGATCGCCTTGCGCGCCGACCGCGGCACCGCCGCGAGCTACGAATGGCAGATCCACCGCATCCCGCTGCCCGACGGCAGCCACGGCGTAGCCTGCTACTTCCGCGACATTTCTGCACGCGTCGACGCCCAGGCCCAGATACGCAACAGCGAAATGCGCCTTCGCGCCTTCGTCACTGCCAGTTCTGATGTCGTGTACCGCATGAGCCCCGACTGGCGCGAGATGCGCCACCTCCACGGCCGCAATTTCATTGCCGACGCCGATGAGCCTTCTGCCCAGTGGCTGCAGGACTACATCCACCCGCAGGACCGGCCGCGCGTGCTGGCCGCGATCGATGCGGCTATCGCA
>JANOPR010000713.1:0-5701 GCA_031421955.1 Burkholderiales bacterium | reverse complement strand
GCGCCGGGCTTGTTGTCGATCACGAAGGGCTGGCCGAACACGCGTTGCAGCTCGGGCGCCAGCGCGCGGGCCAGGATGTCGGTCGTGCCGCCGGCGGCGAAGGGCACGACGATGCGCACCGGCTTGGTCGGCCACGCCTGGGCCGACACGGCGGGCGCCGCAAGCGCGGCGGCCAGCAGCAGGAAGGAACGGCGAGCAGTCATGCGGGGCTCCGGCACGGTGAGTATCAACGGCGCACAGTGTGGGGCCGGGAGGCCGCAACGGATCTCGGTGCAAGCCCGATTGCAGACACCGCCGCACGGCCCAACACTCCGCCACCCTCGGTCACCGGAGCCTGTCAATGCAGCGTCGAGACTTTCTGGCTGCGGCCGCGGCCGCCACCACCGCGCACGCGTCGTGGGCCCAGGCCAGCCCGTGGCCGAGCCAGCCGGTCAAGCTGTTGGTTGCCTTTCCGGCCGGCGGGCCGACCGACATCACGATGCGCGTGCTGGCCGACAACGCCGCCAAGCTGATCGGCCAGCCGGTGGTGGTGGAAAACCGCGCCGGCGCCGGCGGCACGCTGCCCGCGCAGGCGCAGCAGCAGGCCCGGCCCGACGGCTACACCCTGGCGCAGATTCCGCTGGGCGTGTTCCGCCTGCCCTACACGACCAAGATCACCTGGGACCCGGTCAAGGACATCAGCTACATCCTGGGCATCACCGGCTATGCCTTCGGCGTCGTCGTGCCGAGTGATTCGCCGTTCAAGACCTGGGCCGACTTCGTGGCTTGGGCCAAGGCCAACCCGGGCAAGCTGGCCTACGGCTCAACCGGCATGCTGACCAGCCCGCACCTGACGATGGAAGACATCGCGCAGCGCCTGGGCCTGGAATTCAACCACATCCCGTACAAAGGCAGCGCCGACCTGATGCAGTCGCTGCTGGGCGGCCAACTGATGGCCGCGGCCGACTCGACCGGCTTTGCCCCGCATGTGGCCGCGGGCAAGCTGCGCGTGCTGTGCACCTGGGGCGAACAGCGCCTGGCCAAGTTCCCCGACGTGCCAACCTTGAAGGAGCTGGGGCTGCCGATCGTGCAGGCCTCGCCCTACGGCCTGGGAGCGCCCAAGGGCATCGACGTGGCGCTGGCCGCGCGCATTCACGACGCCTTCAAGGCAGCGATGGAAATGCCCAACCATGTCGAGGCGCTGGCCCGCTACGACCAGCAGTTGATGCCGATGAACCCGCAGCAGTACGCTCGCTTTGCAGAGGAGACCTTCAGGCGCGAGCGCGCGCTGGTCGAAAAGCTGGGGCTGGCGCGGCCGGGTTGACAGGGCAAAAAAAGACGGGAAGCGGGACGTTGTATTGCAGTGGCTCGCTCTCATCGCCCCCGCAGCGCCCGCTCCCCTTGGACGTCAACCGGTCCTAAACCAAGACAAGCGACAGGCCCCGCGCGCTCGCGGCCCGGCCGGCAGCGCGTGTCGTGTGCTCACCGCTTGAAGAAAAAACTCAGTTGCGCGGGCGTGCGTGCAGACGCCAGCACGCGGGGCGGGTTGCCGGGCTTGGGGTCTCGCACCAGCGGCGCGCCACCGACGCAGCGCGTGGCGGTGGCATTGGGGGCAAGTTGGATCGACATCTCGGTTCTCCCTGACAAAGGCTCAGCCCGCGCTCGGTGACAAGCGCGTAATCAATTGATTTGGCGCGTCAGCCGCCGGCAGCCGCAGCGGCTCGGTCTCGGACGCCAACATGCCCAGTTGGGAAGCGCGATCGGCCCAACCATCCAGCGCGGTGGGCGAGGGCCAGCGGTTGGCGGTTGCCGTCGACAAACGCAGCAGCGACGAGGCACCGCCGCGACAGCGCGGGGCCATGGCACGTGGGGCATAGGGGCGAGGACTCATCGACGGCATCTCCGTGGTCAGCGCGTCGATAAGACGCGCTTACAACGGACTGTTTGCAGCTTTCGTGCCCGCCTTCACTGCGCACGGCGCGTGCGCAATGTCACGCCGCAGGCAGGGTGCCACTGGCAAGCCACGGCAGCCCGGGAACCCCAGGTTACAAGGCCGCCCAGCCGTGACGGCCGCCGCCTGCCGACCGGTGCCGGCAAGGCGCCAGGGAACTCAGGCCAGTGCCGGGCCGTCCCAAGCGGCCTGAGCTCCCCTTGGGGGGCGCGAGCGAAGCGAGTTTGGGGCTGTCACCTCAGATGCCGAGCAGCTTCTTGGCCGCGCTCAGGTGCGTGATCGACTCGGCGTGCTTGCCGGCCATGTGCGCAGTTTCGCCATCGGCGCGCAATCGCTTGACCTTTGCCATGTCGGCGTCGGCCAACTTGGCGCCGGCGGCGAGCTTGGCGTCGATGGCGGCCATCTCCTTCGGGCAGGAGTCGGCAAAGGCGAAGGTGGCACTACAGGCCAGCAGAGCCGCGATCAATGTCTTCATGGTCAGTCTCCGTAGGGATGGTGGCAGACAACGGGTATACGCCGCGGCGCGCCCGAATCATGCGCCGTCTTGAGCGCCCTGGCCAGCGCCCCGGCCGCGCATGGATCAGGCGGCCGCGCGGTAGCCGCGCGTGGATCAGGCGGCCGCGCGGTAGCCGCGCGGGATGGCCGCCAGCAGCTTCTGCGTGTACTCCTCGCGCGGCGCGGCCAGGATCTGTTCGGTGCTGGCCTGCTCGACGACGATGCCGTCCTTCATCACCAGCACCTCGTCACTGATGAAGCGCACCACCGCCAGGTCGTGGCTGATGAACACATACGACAGGCCGAGTTCGTCCTGCAGGTCGCGCAACAGGTTGAGCACCTGGGCCTGCACCGAGACATCCAGCGCGCTGACCGCCTCGTCCAGGACCAGCACCTCGGGGTCCAGGGTCAGGGCGCGCGCAATCGCCACGCGCTGGCGCTGGCCGCCCGAAAATTCATGCGGGTACTTGCCGAAGGCGCTGCCGTCCAGGCCCACCTTCTCCAGGATCGAGCGCGCGCGCTGCTCGCGCTCGTTGGTGTCGGCGCCGATCTTGTGGATGACCATCGGCTCGACCAGGGTCTGGCCGATCGTGAAGCGCGGATTCAGGCTGGCATAGGGGTTCTGGAACACGATCTGGATGCGCCGGCGCATCAGTTGGCGCTCGCCGGCGCTGAGCTTGAGCAGGTCCTGGCCGTCAAAGATCACCTCGCCATGCGTGGGGTCGTGCAGGCGCAGCAGCGTGAGGCCCATGGTCGTCTTGCCCGATCCCGACTCGCCGACCACGCCCAACGTGTGGCCCTTGCGCAACTTGAAATTGACGCCTTGCACGGCCTTGAACTCGCGCTTGCCGAACAGGCCCTGCTTGATCCAGAAGCTCTTGGCCAGCGACCTGACCTCGAGCACCACTGGCGCATTGGCGTCCTTGGCTGCGGCCGGCGCGTGGGCGTCGCGCCCGGCGATATGGTCGTCGATGACCATCAGCCGCGCGGGCGGCTTGGCCAGCGTCGGCCGGCAGGCCAGCAGGGCTTGGGTGTAGGCGTCGCGGGGCGCAGAGAAAATCTGGGCCACGGGACCCTGCTCGCGCAGCACGCCGTGGCGCATCACGAGCACGTCGTCAGCGATCTCGCCGACCACGCCCAGGTCGTGGCTGATGAAGAGCACGCTCATGCGGTGCTTGCGCTGGATCTCGGCAATCAGTTCGAGGATCTGGCGCTGGATGGTCACGTCCAGCGCCGTCGTCGGTTCGTCGGCGATCAGCAGCTTGGGCTCGCAGGCCAGCGCCATGGCGATCATCACGCGCTGCTGCTGCCCGCCCGAGAGCTCGTGCGGGTAGGCCGACAGCCGCCGCTTGGGCTCGGGCATGCCGACCTCGACCAGCAACTGCTCAGCGCGTTCGAGCGCGGCCCGCCCGCGCAGGCCGAGGTGGCGCACCAGCGGCTCGGCCAGCTGGTCGCCGACCGTGAACACCGGGTTCAGCGAGGTCATCGGGTCCTGGAACACGCAGGCGATCTCGCGCCCGCGCAGCTTCTGCAGCTCGCTCATCGGCGTGTGCAGCAGGTCGCGCCCCTGCCACAGGATCTTCCCGCTGCGCTCGGCGTTGTCGGGCAGCAGGTTGAGGATCGACATGGCGGTCACGCTCTTGCCCGAGCCCGACTCGCCCACCAGGGCCATGGTGCGGTTCTCGGCAATGTCGAAGGAAACGCCCTTGACGGCCTCGGCGCGCTGCTGCACGCCGCCCACCTTGCCCATGCGGAAGGCCACGCGCAGGTCTTGAATGCTCAGCAACATCACTCAAGCCCTCTGAGTTTCGGATCCAACGCGTCACGCAGGGCATCGGCCATCAGCGAGAACGCAGTCACAAAAGTAGCCATGAAGACCGTGGCGGCGGCCAGCTGCCACCAGTGGCCCAGGATCAGCTCGCTCTGCGCTTCGGCCAGCATCGTGCCCCACGACACGTCTTCGATGCCCACTCCCAGGCCGAGGTAGGACAGGATCACTTCGGCCTTGATGAAGCCGACCACCAGCAGGCTCATGCGGACCAGGATCACATGGCTGATGTTGGGCAGGATGTGGCTGAAGATTCGGCTCCAGACCGAGGCGCCGATGGCCTCGGCCGAACGCACGTATTCGCGCCCGCGGTGCTTCATGAACTCGGCACGCACCTGTCGGTACAGGCCGGTCCAGCCGGTCAGGCCCAGGATCAGCACACGGTGCCGATGCCGCGGCCGAACACCGCGGCGAAGGCGAAGATCAGCAGGATGCCCGGGATGGCCTCGAAGACGTTGTAGAGCCACTCGAGGAAGTCGCCGATCTTGCCGCCGAAGAAGCCGGCGAAGGCGCCCAGGAGGGTACCGATGCCGGTGGCCACCAGCGCGGCCATGACGCCGACGAAGACCGAGATCTGGGTGCCCTTGACGGCCTTTGACGCGACGTCGCGGCCCAGGCGATCCGCGCCCATCGGCAGCGTCTCGGCCTTGACGGTCTCTTCGGTCTTGAACTTGGCCGCGCGCTCGTCCCATTCCTTGTAGCGCGGCGCCAGCGGATCAACTGCCGACAGGTCGACGTTGGGGCCCTTGGGCACCACGATCGCGCCGGTGGCCTCGGCCGGGCGCGGCCCGAGGAAAGTCGGCGGGGCGTTGGCCACGCCGACTTCGCGCTGCCAGTTCTGCGCCACGCCGCCGAGCGCGGCGGCCACGATCAACAGCAGGAAGGCAACCACGATCACCGAACAGATCAGGCCCACGCGGTCACTGCAGAAGCGCCGCCAGGCGGCGTGCCACACGCCTTCGCTGTGTTCGACTTTTGGTGCCCCCGTGGAACTGGCCATGACTGCACTCATTTCAATACCACCCGTGGATCGACCACCTTGAAGAGCACATCGACCAGCAGGTTGATGATCATGGTGATCACGGCCAGGTAGACGGTGACGGCCTGGATCACGGGGTAATCGCTGCGATTCACCGCCAGCAGCACCTCGCGGCCCAGCCCGGGGATCGAGAAGAAGACCTCGATCAGGAACGATCCGACGAAGACCCCTGGCAGCGCCAGACCGATATTGGTCAGGATCGGGATCATGGCGTTGCGCAGCACATGCTTGAACATCACGGTGTTTTCCGTGAGGCCCTTGGCGCGTGCGGTGCGCACATAGTCCTGGCCCATCTCGTCGAGGAAGAAGCTGCGGTACAGCCGGGTCTGCGGCGCCAGGCCGACCATCACCGCCAGCAAAACCGGCAGCGGCACGTAGGTAATCAGGTTGGTCCAGACGCTGTCGCTCC
>JANOPR010000712.1:0-4775 GCA_031421955.1 Burkholderiales bacterium | reverse complement strand
CACGATGAGCATATGAATCCCCCCCGAAGCGCCTGCGGCGCCTCCCCCCCAGGGGGGCCGACGCCCGCGGCTCCAAGCCGGCCTGCGCCGGCTTGGACGGGCCGAGGAATGGCCGCGTCTCGCGGTCATGCGGCCTGCAAGGCACGCCAGCGGACCGGCAAAGCCGGATCCGCGGCGTCTGCGTGGATCGACGTTGATGCGGGCCGACCAGTTGCTGGTTCAGCGCGGCCTGGCGCCAAGCCGCTCGGCCGCGCAGCGCTTGATCGAGCATGGCGCGATGCGTTGGCTCGCACCCAAGGGCTGGGCGGTGCCGAAGAAGTGCGGCGAGGACCTGCCCGAGAGCTGCGAGATCGAGATCACCGACGACGCCGAGCTGCGTTGGGTCTCGCGCGGTGGCCTCAAGCTCGACGCGGCGCTGCTGCACACGCGGCTCGACGTCGCCGGCAAGCACGCGCTGGACGTCGGCCAGGGCAGCGGTGGCTTCACCGACGTCCTGCTGGCGCGCGGCGCCAACTCGGTCGTCGGCATCGACGTGGGCAGCAACCAGTTGCACCCCAAGCTGCGCAGCGATGCGCGCGTAACGGCCATCGAGGGCCTCAACGCGCGCCACCTCGACGCGGCCGCGTTGCCACGCACGCAGTTCGACCTGATCGTCGGCGACGTGTCGTTCATCTCGCTGACTCTGGTGTTGCCGGCGCTGGTGCCGTTGCTGGCGCGTGACCTGCTGATGCTGGTCAAGCCGCAGTTCGAACTGCAGCCGGCCGACATCGGCAAGCGCGGCCTCGTTGCCAACCCTGCCTCGTACGCGGTCGTCGAAACGCGGATTCGCAACGCCTGCACCGAATGCGGCCTGCAGCTGCGCGACTACTTTGCCAGCAGCATCGCCGGCGGCGATGGCAACCGTGAGTACTTCCTGTGGGCCACCAAGCCATGAACCATTCCGTGCCGATCAGCTTCGAGTTCTTCCCGCCCAACACCCCGATCGGCGACGACAAGTTGAAGCTCGTCGTGCAGGATCTGGGTGCACTCAAGCCCGAGTTCTTCAGCGTCACCTACGGCGCGGGCGGCTCGACCCGCGACAAGACCCTGAAGACCGTGCAGGCCATCGCCGCCGCGGGCTTCGAGGCCGCACCGCACCTGTCCTGCGTGGGCGCCACGCGCCAGAGCATCGCCGAGACGCTGGCCACGTACCGCGCGCAGGCCATCCAGCGCATCGTCGCGCTGCGCGGTGACTTGCCCAGCGGCACGGCGGTAGGCGGCGAGTTCCGCTACGCCGCCGAACTGGTGCGCTTCATCCGGCAAACGCAGGGCGACGACTGGCGGCTCGAGGTCGCGGCCTATCCCGAGTACCACCCCGGCCAACGCTATGCCGCGCGCGACCTGCAGCACTATGTCGACAAGGTCAAGGCCGGCGCCAGCAGCGCGATCACGCAGTTCTTCTTCAACGCCGACGCCTACTTCCACTTCGTCGAACAAACGCAGCGACTCGGCGCCACGGTGCCGGTCGTGCCGGGCATCATGCCGATCCACAACTACGCGCGCATCGCGCAGTTCGCGGCACGCGACGGCATCGAGATCCCGCGCTGGGTGACGCTGAAGATGGAAGGCTATATGGATGACGCGGCGTCGATCCGCGCCTTCGGCCTGGATGTCGTGACCGCGCTGTGCCAGCGCCTGATCGCCGGCGGTGCGCCGGGCCTGCACTTCTACACCCTGAACCAGTCCGCGCTGTCGCTCGAGGTCTGCCGCCGGCTCGCGGTGTGAGCTTTTGGGTGAACGCACCGCATGACGATGGCCCGCACCGAGAATGAGCCGATGACATCGTCCCTGCCAGTTGAGTCTGTGCCGCCCGCATCGGCGGACGACTGGTCGATGCTGTTCGAAGGCCTGCCGGTCGGCGCCTTCAGGTCGCTGCCCGACGGCCGGTTTGCCCGCGTCAACACGGCGCTGGCCCGCATGCTCGGCTATGCGACCGAGGCCGAAGTGCTCGCCGACGCCGCCAACGACCTCGCGCTCGATTGGTACGTGCGCCCGGGGCGACGTGCCGAAGTCCTGGCCGTGCTTGATCGTGAAGGCTCGGCACGGGGTCTGGTGTCCGAGATCCATCACCGGAAGTCGGGCCAGCGGATGTGGATCAGCGAGAACGCCTACGTCATCCGCGATACCGAGGGCCGCGTCGCTTTCTACGAAGGCACCGTCGAGGAAGTGACCGGGCGCGTGAACTCGCAACAGGCGCTCGAGCAACGCGAGGCCCTCCTGCGCGAAGTTACGGCCGGCGTGCCTGGCATGGTCTACCGCCTGCGCGTCGCCGCCGATTGCCAGCTGCACTACGAGTTCGTCAGCGAGGGCGTGCGCGACCTGTACGGCGTCGAACCCGAGGCCGTGCTCGCCGATCCGCTGCTGTTGCGCCGCATGCAACACCCCGATGACCAGCAGCGCCTGCTGGCTGTGCTGCAGGCCCACCTCGGCAATGGGCAGCCGCTGGTGCTGGAGTTCCGCATCTGCCTGGACAACGGTACGCAGAAGTGGGTTCGCCTGAGCTCCTCGGCCAGTTTCGCCGACCCGACGGGTCCGCGCCTGTACGGCGTCATCCTCGACATCACGGCGGCCAAGCAAGCCGAGCAGGCGTCGCTCGAAAGCGACCGGCGCTGGAAATTCGTCCTGGAGTGCCTGGGCGACGGCGTCTGGGATACCGACCTGAGGACCGAGACTTGCGCGCTGAGCGGCCCGCTGTGCGATACCTACGACCTGCCCGTGGACGGCAACCGCAGCTCATGGCATGCGGTCGTGGCGCTGATGCACCCGGAGGACCGCCCGGGCCTGCTCGCCACGCGCCAGGATCACCTCGACGGGAAGACGCCCTTCTACACCTACGAGCAGCGCATGCGCCAGCGCGACGGCAATTGGGTGTGGGTGCTCAGCCGCGGCGTCGTCGTCCAACGCGACGGCGACGGCAAGCCCTTGCGCATGGTCGGCACGCACACCGACATCACCCAGCGCCGCGAGGCCCGGGCCCTGCGCCAGCAGCGCGACCGTGCCGAAGCCGCCGATCGCACCAAGTCGGAGTTGATGTCGCGCATCAGCCATGAATTGCGCACACCCCTGAACGCCATTCTCGGGTTCGCGCAGTTGCTGCATATGGACAAGCGACCTGCCGGTGCGCGCCAGCACGAATGGGCCGGCCACATGCTCGACAGCGGCCAGGTGCTGCTCGGACTGATCGATGATGTGCTCGACCTGACGCGCGGGCAGAGCATGCAGTTCACGCTGAACATCACGCCGGTTCGCCTGCGCGAGGCCTTTGACGTCAGTTGGCAGCTGCTGGCGGCGCAAGCCCGATCGCAGCAGGTGACGCTTCGGCCGCCCGCGATCGACGAGCGCCTGCGGGTTCAGGCCGACATGAAGCGGCTGCAGCAGGTGCTGACCAACCTGCTGTCCAACGCCATCAAGTACAACCGACCCGGCGGCGACATCGTCTTCGAGGCCTCGCAGAACGGCACGGAAATCGAGTTCAGCGTGATCGACAGCGGGCGCGGGATCGCCGCCGAGTACCTCGAGCGCGCGTTCCAGCCCTTCGATCGGCTCGGCGCCGCCCATGGCAAGGTGCCCGGCACCGGGCTCGGACTGGCCCTGTGCAAGCAGCTCGTCGAGGCGATGGGCGGCACGATCGGCCTTGCCAGCGAGTTGGGCGTCGGTTCCCGCTTCACGGTTCGACTGCCGGCGGCGGCCTGAAATGAACCACCCCCGATGCGGCTGTGCCGCTCCCCCTCAAGGGGGCCGAGGCCCGCGGCTCCAAGCCATTCGGCTTGGACGGGCCGAGGAATGGCCGCGTCTTGCGGCCATGCGGCCTGCAAGGCCCGCCAGCGGCCGGGCAAAGCCCGATCCGCGGCGGTCGCCTGGATGAACCTCCCGGTTCATGCGTCACGGGTCGCGCAACGCGCGGCGGAGCAACCAGGATGAAGCCCCCAAGCTCGCTTCGCTCGCTGCCGCACGAGCGCTCAGTACCGTGGGGCGGCCCGGCGGTACTGGCCGAGACGCCGGCGCGCAACGCTCCCGTCAAAAGCGGTCCGCAAGGCCGGACTGGAGCGCATTTTCCGGATTCGAGCCGGCCTGGCGCACGCGCTCCAACGCCGGTTCGTTGGACAGGCCAAGCTGCTTGAGCACGCAGGCCGCCGCGGTGCCGGTGCGGCCAATGCCCGCGGCGCAATGCAGCAGCACCGACTCATCTGCGCGCAGCGCGGCAACCACGTGCCCGACGGCGTCGTGAAACGCCGCCATGTCCTCGGGCAGGCCGTAGTTGCGCATCGGCGCGATCAACCAGCGAAACGGCAGCGTGCCTTCGACGATCGCGCGGTGGTACTCAGGCGAAGCCAGTGCGATCTCTGCGCGCGGCGTCAGGCACAGCACCAGCGCCAGCCGCGCGAGCCGGCCCTGCGCCGTGAACTCGGCCCAGGTCTCGAAGCGTCCGGGCATGGCCGCCAGCCACAGCGAGCCAGTGACCAAGCCTGCGGTATCGACACGGCGCAGTCGCATGGGCCAAGTATGCAACTCGCTGGCTGACGCTCAGCGCTCGCACTGCCAGGGCACGCCGTCTTCGGTCAGGATCGCGTCCAGCGGCACGTCGTGCGGTTCGGCTTGGAGCCAGGGGATGAAGCCATGCGAATACCCCACCCCGACCGTGAACGGCCGCTGGACGCGATCCTGACCGAAGACGGCGTGCCCTGGCAGCGCGAGGGCTGAGCGTCAGTCAGCGAGTCGCAACCTTGGCGCATGGG
>JANOPR010000711.1:0-13375 GCA_031421955.1 Burkholderiales bacterium | reverse complement strand
GGTAGAAGCGCCGGTTGGCCGGGGCCAGCGCACAGGTGTGCGGCGTCATGGTCAGGCGCTGATTGCCGCCGCTGGGCACGATGCCCAGCAGCCGGGTCTTGTTGCCGCCCGCGGGCGTGGCGCTACCGCCGAAATAGGGGTCGCCGTTGACCACGCCGGGCCCGAGCGGGTTGATCACGACCCAGTCGCTGCCGGCCACCGGGGCGCCGCCTTCGAGCGGCCCCAGCGTCGTGAAGCAGCTCTCGTTGCAGGCGAACTCCATCACGTCGTTCGCACCCGGTGCCATGCAGGTGGCGGGGCAGCTTTGCGGGCCCGGGGCCGCGGCGGCCCGCAAGCGGCCCGAGGCGCGCACCTCCAGGTACTCGACGAAATGCCGCGCCCCGACCTGGCGCACGCGCACGCTGTTGGGCAGCGCCTGGGCCAGGTCGGCGCGCAGCCGCGCCACGCTCACGTCGAGCTCGCTGGCCAGCGCAGCCCGCCGCGCCGCGCTCAGGTGCGCCGACATCGGCTGCTGCAACAGCGGCACCATGACCATCGACAGGATCCCGATCAGCGTGATCGCGACGACCATCTCGACCAGCGTGAAGCCGCGCTGGCGCCCCCTCGGGGGGCAGCGAACGAAGCCGCTTCGGGGGTGGTTCATATCAAATTCGGTGCGTGGCGCACGCGCAGGCCTTCGGCGTAGACCGCGGGCGCGCCGGGGCAGGTGACGGCCACCACGATGCGCAGCGCCTGCGCTCGGCCGTTGCCGTCGAGCGCGGCGACGCCCGGCAGCGCCTGCGCGGCCAGCGTGGTCAGCACGCTGCAGCCGACGAGCGGGCCGTTGGCGTTGAGGACCAGGCCGTTCACATCGCACAGGCCGGCGCAGCCCGGGCCGGGCATGGCAAAGCCCTGGTAGTCGCTGACGCTGTCGAAACGGTTGGCCGCGTTGTAGCGCGACTCGCCGGGCTCGGGGCCCAGGCCGTCGACCAGCGACGCGCACCCGGTGCCGCCGAGGAAGGCGCCGGTGGCCAGGCGGGCGCGCGCGTCGTTCGGATCACAGTAGGGGAAGGGCATGTGCCGAACCTCGTCAAGCACGCCCTGCGCCAGGGCCAGCGCCTGGCGCATCTTCAGGGTCTCGGAGGTCTGGGCCGACAGGCGCGCCGAGATCGTGGTCAGCGCCGCCGCAACGATGCCCAGCAGGACGATGACCAGCAGCACATCTAGCAGCGTGAAGCCCGCGCCCGCGCAGCGCCGAGGGCTGCGGCTGCGCAGGCGCAGGGTCGCGGCGCGGTCGCGGCAGGCCATGATTCAGAAAACGATGCCGGTCTCGCGGCTGACCGTGAAGGCGTTGGCGCCCACGCTGATCAGGTGGTCGGCGTTGGGTGCGGGCTGGCCCGCGACGTTGAATCGCACCTGCGCCACGCCGCCGAGCGCGACGCCGGCAGGGACCGCGATCACGAAGGGTTCGCTGCTGCCCGGCGTGGCCACCGGTGCGGCCAGATTGCAGGCCGCGCCATTGGCGTAGACCGCCTGCACCTGCCCGGGGGCGAGCAGCACGCAGACCTCGCGGCGCTGGGTCTGCGCGACCTTGCGGCTGTACTCGACCAGGGCGCGCAGCTGGTCGAGGAAACCGCGCTCCTGCAGCGCGCGCCGGTCGCTCAGGCGCGGCAGCGCCACTGCGGCCAGCACGCCAATCACGAGCATCACCACGATCAACTCGACCATGGTGAAGCCGCGTGAGGGCGCCCGCATTCAGGCCCTCAGCAGCCCGCCGAGTTGATGGCGGCGATGGTCGGCGCCTGGCCCAGGGCGGCCGGGGCGACGTAGTTGAACGAGCAGGTGGCCGCAGCGGTGCCGCCCGTCACCTGGATCTGGATGCCGCCGGCGACGGCGGCCGTGACATAGCCTTCGGCGGCCAGCTGCGCTGCAGTGGGCACGCCCGTGCCTTGCACGATGCCGGCGCTGGCCACGATGCCCGCGAGCGTGCCCGCGGGATACAGCAGCGCCACCGTGACCGGGCCATTCTCGGTACAGATGGTGCCGTTGCCCGCGGCGTTGACGTTGGGCACGGCGCCGCCGGAGGGGCAGGCGGGCTGGACCTGGCCCTGGCGGGCCATGGCCGTGCCGTGAACCATGGCCGAAGCCGCGCCCACCGCCCCGCGCGCCGCGTTGAGCTTGGCGATGCGCGCGTCGCGCTGCAGGTTGGTGAAGCGCGGCAGCGCCACGGCGGCGAGCACGCCGAGGATGACGATCACGACGATCAATTCGATCATGGTGAAGCCAGTTTGGTGTCTGGATTGCATGGTGGTTGCTCCTGAGGTTTATGGTCGATGCGGGGCGCCGTGCGTGCCGCAGCAGACCAGGGCCTGACTGCTTATCGGCGCGCACGGCGCTGGCTTGAGGGGACTACTTGTTGACATGGCTACCCAACTCCCACATCGGCATGAACACGCCCAGCGCCAGCACCAGGACCATGCCGCCGAGCAAGACGATCAGGATCGGCTCGATCTTGGAAGACAGGGTCTTGAGCTCGTACTCGACTTCGCTCTGGTACATGCGGCCGATCTCCTCGAGCATCTCGCCCAGCGAGCCCGACTCTTCGCCGACCATGATCATCTGCAGCACCACCGGCGTGAAGATGCCGGTGCGCTGGCTGGTCGAGAGCAGGCTCTCGCCGCGTTCGACGCCGCTGCGCATCTCGTGCAGGGCGTTGGCAACATGCGCGTTCTCGACCACCTGGGCGCTCAGCGTGAGGCCGTTGACGATCGGCACGCCGCTCTTGAAGACCAGGGCCAGGCTGCGCGCGGCCTGCGACAGCACCCCCTTGCGCACCAGGGGCCCGGCGATCGGCAGGCGCAGTTTCAGGCGGTCCCAGGCCAGGTGGCCGCGCGGCGTGGCGACGAGGGCACGCGCGGCCAGGACGCCCGCGACGGTCGCGCCCAGCAGGGCCGGCCACCACGTGACCATGAAGCGCGAGCTGCCCAGCAGGATGCGCGTCATCAGTGGCAGCTCGGCCTGAACGCTGGCAAACACTTTGGCAAAGGCGGGAATCACGAACAGATTGATGACCACCACCGCGGCGACCATCGCGACGATGACGAAACTCGGATAGCGCAGGGCCGTCTTCACCTGGTCGCGCATGAACTTCTGGAACTCGAGGTGGTGGAACAGGCTGAGGAAAATCTCCTCGAGCCGGCCGGTGGTCTCGCCGACCTTGACCATCGAGACGTAGAAGGGGTCGAACACGTCGCCGCGCTTGCCCATCGCCTGCGACAGGTCCAGGCCGGCGTCCAGCGACTCGTTCAGGTCGCGCATCAGCTTGGCCAACGCCGGTTGCGCCGCCGACTCCTCGAGTGCCCGCAGCGAACGCATGATCGGGATGCCGGTGCGCATCAAGGTGTACATCTGGCGCGTGAACATCATCAGCGCCACCGGGCCGATCCGGTCGCGGCCGAACCAGCGCGCCAGCACGTCGCCGGCCTCTTCGACCTGGCGCTTGGGCTCGATCACCAGCGGTGTGACACCGGTGCCGAGCAGCCAGTCGGCGACGTGCCCCGGGGTCAACGCGTCCAGGGTGCCCGAGACGACCCGGTTCTCCGGGTTGCGGCCGGACCACGAATACGTGGTCATGACTGGTTGGCCACCCGCATTGCCTCGGTCACGGTTGTCTGCCCGCTGCGCGCAAGCCGCACGGCGTCGGCGCGCAGGCTGTAGCTGGCGAACTGCTCGCGGGCGATGCGCGTGAACTCGGCCGGGTCGCCCTGGCCCGCCGCGTGCACGAGTTCGGGTGTCATTTCGAGCATCTCGTAGACGCCGGCGCGGCCGCGGTAACCGGTGCCGCGGCAGGTGTCGCACCCGGCGCCATGGTGGTACTCGCCGCGGTCGAAGTCCTCGCCGAGTTCGAGCTGCAACCACTCGGACTCGTGCGCTTCGATCTGATGCGGGGCCTTGCAGTCTGCGCAGATCTTGCGCACCAGCCGCTGCGCGATCACGAGCCGCAGGCTGAGCGCGATCATGTATGGCGCAATGCCCATGTCGGCCAGTCGCAACGCGGCGCTGGCGGCATCGTTGGTGTGCAGCGTGGACAGCACCAGGTGGCCGGTCAGGGCAGCGCGCAGGCCGATTTCGGCAGTTTCCTGGTCGCGCATTTCGCCCACCAGCAGCACGTCGGGGTCCTGACGCAGGCAGCTGCGCAGCACGCGCGCGAAGGTGAGGTCGATCTTTTCGTGCACCTGCACCTGATTCAGTCCGGGCAGCCGGTACTCGACCGGATCCTCGACCGTGATGATCTTGGTCACGGGCTTGTTCAGTTCGGACAGCGCCGCGTAGAGCGTGGTCGTCTTGCCGCTGCCGGTCGGGCCCGTGACCAGGATCAGGCCCGAGGTCGCCTTCAGCGTGACGCGCAGCCGCGCGAGGATCTCGGCGGGCAGGCCGAGCGCGTCGAGTTGCAGCCGGTCGGCGTTCTGCGCCAGCAGGCGCATCACCACCGCTTCGCCATATTGCGTGGGCAGTGTGGAGATGCGCACGTCGACGACGGCGCCGCCGGCCGTCATCTGGAAGCGGCCGTCCTGGGGCAGGCGCTTCTCGGAGATGTCCAGCGAGGACATCAGCTTCAGGCGCTGCACCATCGCAGCGGCGATCTTGGGCTCGTAGGTGTTCTGTACCGTCATCACGCCGTCGATGCGCAGGCGGATGGCGACGTTCTTCTCCTGCGGCTCGATGTGCACGTCCGACACCGATTGCGCCACCGCCGTTTCGAAGATCGAAGTGAGCAGGCGCACGATCGGGGCGTCGTCACTGCCGCTGCCGAAGTCGAGTGCGGCGCCCAGCGGCGCAGCCTGCGCAATGTCGGCCGCGACCTCGATCGCCAGGCCGGCCATTTCCTCGCGGCGCTGGTAGATGCGGTCGATGGCCGCGAGCAGCAGGCGTTCGGTCACGGCCACGGGCTTGACAGGGGCCCGCAGCAGCCGCGCCACTTCGTCCTGGGCGAAGATGTCGGTCGGATCCGAGAAGCCGACCATCAGGGTGCCTGCGCGTTCGTCGAGCACGATGGCGCGGAAGCGTCGGGCCTGCGCTTCGGGCAGGCGGCGCGCGAGCTCGGGGTCGACTTCGCGCTTGCGCAGGTCCATGAAGGGGATCTTCATCTGCTGCGCCACGACTTCGCTGATCTTGTCGTCGCCTACAAATCCCAGGTCCGAGAGCACGCGTCCGAGCTTGCGCCCGCTCTTCTTCTGCTCGGCCAGCGCCTCGCCGAGCTGATCCTGCGTGATCAGGCCTTCGACGATCAGGACGTCGCCGAGCCGGAATTTTTGCGCTGCGTTCACGTGCATTACTCCATGGCGCCAAAGCACCACTCGCGACCTATGAGCCGTGAGGTGCATCCAAGCGACCGCCGCGGATCGGGCTTTGCCCGGCCGTTGGCGGTGCCCCCTTGAGGGGGAGCGGCGAAGCCGCTTCGGGGGTGGTTCATGTCAGCCCAGCGACGCGAGCTTGTGCTCGATGTAGGTCTGTACGTCGGGTTGCAAGGTGCCCAGCGCGCGCGCGCGCCTCAGGGCCTGCTTGGCCAGGTCGAACTGTTGATTGGCCTCGAGCGCGAGTCCCAAGCCCAGCCACCACGTGGCGTTGCCCGGGTCCTGGCGCAGGGCGGCCTCGTAGGCCGGCAGGGCCTCGGTGTAGCGGCCCTGGCGGGCCAGGATCGCCGCACGCAAGCCATGCGCGTCGCCGGCCGAGGCGGTGCTCGCAGGCAACAGGGCCAGTGCGCCGTCGGTGTCGCCGGTCTCGGCCTTCAGGCGGGCCAGCAGGTAAGCCAGGCGCGGCTGTTGCGGCATCCGGTCCAGCCCGGCGCGCAGCAGGGCGCCGGCTTCGTCGAGCCGCCGCGCCTCGAACATCAGTACCGCGGCAAGTTGGCGCGCGCCGGCGTGGTCGGGGTCGGCGGCGAGCGCCTCGAGCGCGCGGTCGATCGCCGCGCTGCTGTGTCCGCTGGCGCCCAGGTCGAGGGCTTGGCGATAGGCCAGCGTCGCGCGTTGGCCCGCGCTCGGTGCGACCGGATGCTTCTCGGCAGTGCCACGCAGGTTCGGCGCGGCCAAAGCGACGGGCGCAGGCAGTGCAACGGGCGCGGTCGTCGCGGCGGGGGTGAGCGCCGCGGTCTGCGCAAAGGGTGTGGGCGCCATCGGTGCGCCCTGCGCCACGGCCCGCGGTGCGACGCTGGCTTGCAGGACGCGCCGCGCAGCCGCGGGGGCCGTTGCGACGGGCGGCGCGAGTGGGTCGGCCGGCGGGGCTGAGGCGTCGGCCTGTGCCGCCGGGTTTGCGACGGTCGGCGCCAGCGCGCCGGCAACGATCGCCGGTGGCTGCGGTGCGCGTGGCGCAGAGGACAGCAGGACCGGCCAATCCGCGAAGGCGGTGGCTGCGACCGCGGCCGTGCCGAGGATGACCATGACCCGCCAGCGCCTTGACCCGGGTGTGCCGTGCTCGACCGAAATCGCCGTCGTGCCTGCAAGGGGTGGGGCCCGGCGCGCGTCCAGTGCGTTCAGCATGTCGTTGATCACGCTCATCGCCCGGCTCCCTGGAGTTGTCCGCGCATGCGCAGGGCGATGAGCGAGCGGCGCAGTGCGCTTGCAGTGCGCCGCTGCGCGGCCTCGTCGCGGACCGCAGCCCAGGCCTGGCGCCAGCCCACGCTGTGGTGGCCTTCGCCATAGGCCAGCATCAGCGTCTTGTGGGCCAGGATGTTGGCGTGCCGCGGCACGCCGCGGCTGGCGTGCCAGAGCAGCCAGCGCGCCGCGCGGCCAAAGACCGGTGGACCGCGCCAACCGGCCACGCGCAGTCGGTGGCGCAGGTAGCGGTCGAAGTCATCGCGCGACAGTCCTGTCAGGTGGGCCGCAAAGCCGATGCGGCTGGCCAGCGAGCGGACTTGCCGCGCGGCGAGCCGGTCGTCGAGTTCGGGCTGACCGAAGAGCACGATCTGCAGCAGCTTGGTCTTGCCGGTCTCGAGGTTGGTGAGCAGGCGCAGGGCCTCCAGGCATTCGAGGCTCAGGGCCTGCGCTTCGTCGACGCACAGCACGGCACGCTTGCCCTGCGCGGCCAGGCGCAGCAACTCGGCCTCGACGACGCCGTAGAGCGAGTGCTCGTCCAGGCCGCGCCGGCGCGGCAGGCCGAGTTCGTCGCCGAGCGCGCGCAGCAGTCCGCAGGGGCTCAGGCGCGGATTGAGGATATAGGCGCTGACCACATCAGCGGGCAACTGCGCCAGCAGGGTGCGGCACAGCAGGGTCTTGCCGGTGCCGACTTCGCCGGTGACCTTCACAAACCCTTCGCCCGATTCCAGCGCCAGGCGCAGCAGGTTCAGCGCCGACAGATGCTGGCGTGCGCGGTAGGCGTACTCGGTGTCGGGCGTGATCGCGAACGGCAGTTCGCGCAGGCCGAAGTGTTCGAGGTACATCGTGTCTACCTTGCGGCCGGGGCCGCTGCGGGTGCCGTCGACGCCGTGCGCCGCGACTCCATGTCGCGCAGGCGGGTGTCGGTTGCTGCCAGGTCCTCGCGCCACTGGGCGTCGCTCTTGATGACGGTGGGCTTGATCAGGAACACCAGCTCGCGCTTCTCGAGCGTGCGGTTCGTGCGCTTGAAGAGGTGGCCTGCCAGCGGCACGTCGCCCGCGCCGGGCAACTGGGCCCTGTCGTCGCTCTGACGCTGCTTCATCAGGCCGCCGATGGCGACAATGAATCCGTCCTGCACGCGCACGACGGTGTCGGTTTCGTTGACGTTGCTCGAGGCCAGCGGCAGCGTGAAGTTGCCCAGATTGCCCAGGTTGACGACGCGGCTGCGCTCGGAGACCTCGCTGACCGAGGGGCGCACATGCATCGTCACCATGCCGTCCTCGTCGATCTGCGGCGTGACGTCCAGGGCGATGCCGGAGAAGAAGGGCTGCACCGTGATCGTCGGCGTGGTCACGCTGCCCGAGGCGCTGGCGGTGGTGGTGGTCGAGATGTTGGTGATGTAGAAGTCGTCGGTGCCCACGCGCAGCAGGGCCTTCTGGTTGTTCAGCGCGGCCACGCGCGGCGACGAGAGCACGTGCACCGTGCCCTGGGTCTCCAGGAAGGCCAGCAGGCCGTTGAAGCTGTTGGTCGTGAAGGCCAGGCCGAGCATGCCCGAGCCGCCGGTGGCGAAGGGGCTGGCGATCAGCTGCGCCAGGGTGGTGGGCGTGACGCCGGGCGGTGTGGTGCTGGCATCGATGCCCGTGACCAGGGAGCCGGCCGGGACGCCCAGCGCTGAGCCGATGCTGCCGGGGACGTTGATGCGTCCGGCATCGGCGCCGACCGAGAAGCGGTGATTGCCTTGCGTGAGGCCGGCCCAGTTGATGCCCGACTCGAAGCCCTCCTTCAAGCTGACTTCGACGATCTTGGCCTCGAGCATCACCTGGCGCTCGATCGACAGCCGCGCGGAGCGCAGGAAGTTCTCGACCTCGCGCTGTTCCTTCGGGAACGCCTTGACGACGATCGTTCCGGTGTGCTGCGAGATCACGATCTGGCGCCCGGCGTCGCTGCCGATCAGGGCCTTGAGCGAGCTGTCGAGCTCCTTCCAGAAGTCGGCGTCGCTGGTGGTCGTGACGTGGCTGCCTTCGCTCACGCTGGTGCCCGACGCGCCGCCCGAGCCGCTCGCGCCGGCGCCGCCGCTGGACGTGATCGAACCGGCGATGACGCGCGTGTCGCTGCGGCCGCTGCGCTTGGCGCTGGTGTAGGCGACCTGGAACATGCGTGTCTGCAGGGCCGGCGTCTGAATGAAGACGCGGTTGCCGTCGATCCGGTACTCGAAACCATGCATCTCGCGCATCACGTCCAGGGCCTCGCGAACGCTCACGTCTTTCAGGTTCAGGGTCACGCTGCCGCTCAGGCCGGGCGGCACCAGGATGCTGTAGCGCGAGCCTGAGGCCATGGCATGGAACACCTGCTGCACGCTGGCACTGTTGACGGCCAGGTCGAAGCGCGACTCGGGCAGGGCGGCGGGGCGCGGCAGGTCCTGCGCCAGCGGGGGCAGCAGCGCCGAGCCGATGCGCTCGGGCAGCTTGGGCACCGGCCGCGCAGAAAGCGCGGCCTTGATCTCGCTGTCGATTTGGCCGCTGGTGGCGCGCGGCGGCGGGCCACTCTGGCAGGCCGCGAGCAGCGCGGCGATCACGCCCGCCCCGGTGAGTTTGACGGTGCGGATTTTCATGGTTGGCCTTGCACGGAGTCGGTCGGTGGTGATGCGTTGCGGTCATGCGCTGCCGGATCGGCAGCGGTCGTGGGAAAGAGTGCGAGCCGCTCAGTACGCCCGCCGGGGTGGCGCAGGAGCGCGCCGTCGATTCGCACGGAGGCCAGCCATGCGCCGCGCACCGCTTGTCCGGGGGTTACCCAGTTGCCGTCGATCAGCGCGGCAGGGTTCTTCCCCAGGCGCACGCCACGCAGGCCCGGTGCCGGGGCGTCACGTTCGGCGGCCGAGGTCGAGCTGCGCGGCGCGGGCGCGGTGAAGGGCGCGTTCGGCCCCATCGCCGCGGCCCAAAGGGGCAGTGTGGCGAGCAGGAGGCCACCGAGCGCGCTCAGAAGGCGAGCCATGTGCGCTCCTCGCTGATGGTGGTCAGGACCAGGCTGGCCTGGATCGCGCCAGCGCCAGCGACGGGCGTGAGTCGGATGCGCTCGACGCGCAGCGGCGCCAGGTCGCGCTCCAACTGCTCGATGGCGCGCACCACGTCCTTCACTGCGCCTTCGAGGCGCAGTTCGGTACGGTGCCGGAACAACGCCGGCCGTGCGGCGACTGGCGTTGCCGCGCCCGGGGACTCCGCAGCGAGGCTGGCGTCGTGTGCGCGCAGCGGATCGGCGCTGGCCAGCTCCTCGACCGGCAAGGCGGTCACGCCGGCCAGGCGAACGCCGTCGCCGCGCAAGGTCCGGGTGACGAATACGCCAACCGGCTCGCGCTGCGAGGCCTTGAGTCCCAGAGCGGCGAGCTTGGCTTCGAGATCGAGATTGCGGCTGCGCAGATCCGCGAAGGTCGCGGCCCGCTGCGTTGCTGCGGCCACCTCGGCATCGCTGCGGCTGCGCTCGGATTCGGCCGAGGACTCGGCGATGGCGATGCGCTTGGCGCGTGTCGGCGCCACCCACAGTGCCTGCACACCGATGGCCAGGGCGACCAGGCCACCGACCAAGGCAATGCGTTCACGCCGCGGCAGGGCATCGACCCGCGCAACCGTGGCGAGCACGCGTGCTCTCATCGCGGGCCGCCGGCGGTGTGTGCGGCATCAATGCTCGAGAGCAGGAAGCCGTAGTGCTGTGGCGCTGTCTTGGCGGGCGCGTCTGCCGCGGCGACGCCGTCATTGCGCTCGTCAGGCTGCAACGCAAAGACGTGCAGTGGCAGGCCGCGAAATGCGGGCTGCGCACCCAGGCGCGCGGAAAACCCCGCCAGCGCCTTGGCGTCCAGCGCGCTGCCGGAAATGCGCACGCCGCGTTCCACGCTGAACTCGACTTCCTGCAGCCACAGCGTGTCGGGCATTGCCGAGATGAGTGAGCGCAGTCGCGTGGCGTTGTCGCGCGGCAGTTCGGCGAAGCTGCCGACCGCCTGCAGAAGGCCTTGATTGGCATTGACGCGCGCTCTGAGCTCGGCCAGCGGCGCGTCAGCTTGGGCCTGCTGTGCCGTGTCGGTGCCCTGCACGGTGGACAGGGTGTTGGCCAGGAAGCTCGTCAGCGCCTGTGTCTCGTAGGCGATGTGGCCGGCAGTGCCGAGCGTCAGCGCCAGCCCCAGCCCGAGAACGAACTTGCCGTTGCACCAGTCGCGCAGCGGCGCCAGGCTTGGATCGAGCAGATTGATCTGTTGCGTCATGGCGCGGCCGCCTCGCGCAGTGCGGCGCCAATCGCGGGCAGGAAATCGAGCCCCTGCGCGCTGTCCATCAATGGCGTGTCGGCGTCGATCTCGATCGCGATCCACTCGCGCAGAACCAGGGGCCTGACTTGCAGCGTGATGTGACTGGCCAGCTGCGCCGCCAGATCCAGTCCGGCCTGTTCCTGCGTGACCCATAGCCGGCCCAGCGCGGCGGCGTAGAACTGCCGCTCGAAGGCGTCGCTGCTGCGCTGCACATCCTGGCCCAAGCGCTCCACAAGGGCGTCGAAGTCGTCCTTGCCGGCGGCGAGAAACTGGCTTGCGCGCACGTCGAAGCGCCGCAGGCTGCACAACTCCCCGCGCCAGACCATGACCAGCGTGCTGCGGTCCAGACCGACATGCAACAGTGCGCAGGCGCCTTCGCCGGCGGCAAGCAGTGCCAGGTTGCGCAGCGCGAGCTCGGGCACGTCGATGCTGTCGAGTTCGAGGTTGGCGTCGTATGTGCGCTGCATCCAGCGCGCAATCGTGTCGCGATGCGAGACCACCACCAACGCCTGCTGGGTGCGCGAGCTGTCCGATGCATTGGGCAGGAGCAGGCAGCCGATGCTGGCCTCTTCGGGCGGGAAATCGATCATGTCCTTGACGCGCCAGCGCATGGCATTGGCAACTTCGCCGGGCTGGACTTCCGGCACGTCGAGCGGCAGGATCTGATAGTCGCCGCCATCGATCAGCAGGTTCACCGGCGCATGCCGCAGGCCCAGTTGCCGACGCCATCGCGCCAACCTGGGCAGGGCGGCTTCGCCGCTCGCGGCGTGCAATGCGGTGAGCCGCGGCTTGGCGCCTGGCGGGCGGCTGACCACGGCGCCGCTGGCGCCCGCGGCGCCGACCTGGACGCCGAGACGGCCCGACGCAGCGGTGGGCCGCAGGCTCGACAGCAGCATTGAACGAAACGACATCGGAATTCCCAATAGCAGGGACACGGTTGGGGTCAGTCTAGGAGGCGGGGGCGCGCATCAAAGGGCCGAACAAGCGCTCAAAAGTCGCGCAGTTCAGGCGTGGCGTGCCCTCGGGTGTGCATGCCGCGCGCGCTCCCGCGGCGCGCCGGCCAGGCGCAATGACCACTGGGGCACAATCGCGCGCGCTTTGATAGACCGCTTACGCCGTGAATGAACTGTTCCTGATGCTTGGCATCGAGTCCTGGAAACCGGTGCTCAGCAGCTTGCTGCTGCCGCCGGTGCCGTTGTTGTTGCTGACGCTGGTTGGCGCGCGACTGGTTCTTTGGCGACGTGGCTGGGGTTGGCTGGTGGTGGTATTGGCCACGACCGGCCTCTGGCTGGGTGCCTGCAGTGCAGTTGGCGAATGGCTGCAGCGATCGCTGCTGGCGCCGCCGCCCGTGCTGAGCGCCGAGCGCATCGCTTCACTGCGGAGAGTGATGACCATGCGTCCCGCCGTGGCCGTTGTGGTCCTCGGTGGCGGACGTGAGTCCGTCGCGCCCGAGTACGGTGTCGCCAGCCTCAGCCCCTTGGCATTGGAGCGACTCCGATTCGGCGTCTGGCTCGGGCGCCAGACCGGTGCGCCGCTGATGTTCAGTGGCGGGCTCGGCCACGCTGCGCAGCCGGGGCCCTCGGAAGCCGAGGTCGCCGCACAGATCGCGACGCGCGAGTTCGGCCGGTCGTTGCGCTGGACCGAGTCCCGTTCCCGCGACACGCGTGAGAACGCCCAGTTTGCCGTCGCGACGCTGCGCGAGCTCAGCCTTGAGCAGGTCGTCGTGGTCACCCATGGCTGGCACATGCCACGGGCGTTACGCGCCTTCGAGGAGGCTTCCGCGCGCGCAGGTGCCAGGTGGCAGCTCGTGCCTGCGCCGATGGGGATGGCCTCGCGAATCGAAAGCCCGACCCTGCGCTGGGTGCCGTCGTCTGAGGGGTTCCTGCTGGTGCGCGCGGTGCTGCGGGAGAAGATCGCCTGGTGGCTGGGCGCCTAGGGCCGGTTCACACTACGTTCGCACTGCCGTGCGTAGCGTGAATAGGCCCTAATGGATGCGCGCGCCGCATGCGCAGCGTGACGCCAAGGCTGGCGGCGCGCGGGGCTGAACGCCAAAGTGTGCCCGCAGAAACGCGAAACCCCTCCACGCCAAGGCGGGAGGGGCGGGTGGCTGACGCCACCATTCGGGGCTCGGGAGGATATGGGTCCTGGGCTCCTTGGGCGCAGAGACTGCGCCACTAAGTTTGCCGGCTTGCGCTGGCAAGCCCACGGTAATTCAGCTCAGGTCGAGCGGCAAGCCCGGTTTCGCAATCGCGTGGCCAACCGTCATTGCCAACGCCACTTTGACATTCGCAAGTGCCGACTCAGGCGCTGGGCGGCGCCATCACCGCGTCGAACATCGCGGACACCGCGCGCGTCACCTCGGCCGGCATGGCGATCGTGCGGCCCCACTCGCGTGGGGTCTCGCCTGGCCATTTGTGGGTCGCGTCGAGCCCCATCTTGCCGCCCAGCCCGCTCACGGGCGAGGCGAAGTCAAGGTAGTCAATGGGCGTGTTCTCGACCAGGGTGGTGTCGCGCA
>JANOPR010000710.1:0-2180 GCA_031421955.1 Burkholderiales bacterium | reverse complement strand
CCCAGCCGATCCGCGGGACCCCTTTCGCGGCCTGGGCAAGATTGCTGCACTGGGTATCAAGGTCAGCCGCCACCGCGCCTATCACGGCGTGGCGTTGAACGTCGCGATGGATCTGGAGCCCTTTGCGCGCATCAACCCATGTGGTTATGCCGGGCTGCAATCCGTCGATCTGGCTAGACTCGGCGTTGTCACCACCTGGGGCGAGGCTGCCGACCGGCTCGCCGCGCGCCTTGCCAACCAATTCACGTCATGAGCACGCCGGACCACCCCAAGGGCGACGACCGTCGTGCGCAGCACGAAGGTTCTACAATGACCGTTGAAACCCCCGTGCCCGCCTACGACCCGAGCGCCAAACAGAAGGCGCAGGCCAAGACCGCCCGCATCCCGATCAAGGTGGTGCCGGCTGAAGTGCTGAAGAAGCCCGAATGGATTCGCGTGCGTGCGGGCTCGCCGAGCACGCGCTTCTACGAGATCAAGCAGATCCTGCGCGAGAACAGGCTGAATACCGTGTGCGAGGAAGCCAGCTGCCCGAACATCGGCGAGTGCTTCGGCAAGGGCACGGCGACCTTCATGATCATGGGCGACAAGTGCACGCGTCGCTGTCCGTTCTGCGACGTCGGGCATGGCCGTCCCGACCCGCTGGATGCCGACGAGCCGCTGAACCTTGCCAGGACGATCGCTGCGCTGAAGCTGAAGTACGTGGTGATCACGAGCGTCGACCGCGATGACCTGCGCGACGGCGGTGCGGGGCATTTCGTCGATTGCATCCGCCAGACGCGGGCCCTCTCGCCAGCCACGCAGATCGAGGTGCTGGTACCCGACTTCCGCGGCCGCGATGACCGTGCGCTCGAGATCCTCAAGGCCGCACCGCCCGACGTCATGAACCACAACCTGGAAACCGTGCCGCGCCTGTACAAACAGGCTCGGCCGGGCAGCGACTACGCCTTCAGCCTGAACCTGCTGAAGAAGTTCAAGGCCCTGCACACGAGCGTGCCGACAAAGAGCGGCCTGATGGTCGGCCTGGGCGAGAGCGACGACGAAATCCTGGCCTTGATGCGCGACATGCGCGAGCACCAGATCGGCATGTTGACCATCGGCCAGTACCTCGCGCCGAGCAGCCACCACCTGCCGGTGCGCCGCTATGTGCATCCCGACACCTTCAGGATGTTCGAGCGCGAGGCCGCGGCGCTGGGCTTTTCGCACGCCGCCGTCGGCCCGATGGTGCGATCGAGCTACCACGCCGACGCGCAGGCGCATGCGGCCGGCCTGGCTGCCACGCCAGGCGCAGTCGCTTGACGTCGCACGCGGGCGCGATCACACTCGCGCCCTCTCACCAACCGACACCCGAAAGGAGCCGCACATGGAACGCCACATGACTGACCTTGTCGTGACCCTCGGGATCGCTTCGGTCCGCTTGCACGCTCGCTGAGCCAGGCCCTCCGGCCTGCATTGGCGGCCTGCCGGCCGCCGAACTGATTCCTCCCTCGACTCGTTCGCTTCGCTGATGCGAAGCCCGTTGCCGTTCGTGCCCATGCGGGCCGCCGGTCATTCGTTGGACGGAGATCAAGATGCAGGAACTGGACTTTGATCGGCTGCGGCCGATCGGGCTGTCGCTTTCGATGGCCCGTGCGATCACGCTGGCGCGTGAGGAGTTGGCCGGCGCGCCGCTGCGCGTCACCGAGGTGCACCGCGAAACCATCGGTGTGCACGACGGCGTGGCGCCATTCACCGCACGCGCAATGCCGCGCTTGTCGCGCAGCCTGGCTGACGACAGCGCCAGCCTCGTAGTCGGCGACTGGGTACTGGGTGAACCCGACCGCCATCGAGATTGGTGGATTCACTCGCGCATCGCGCCGCAATCGCAACTAGCGCGCCGCGACATGCATGGCCTGCCCCAGGTGTTTGCCAGCAACGTCGACACCGCGTTGCTGGTGATGGGGCTGGACACCGACTTCAGCCCGCGCAGGCTGGAGCGCTATCTGGCACTGGTGCAGGGCAGTGGCGTCGAGCCCGTGGTGGTGCTGACCAAGGCCGATCTGTGCGTGCAAGACGTGCCGCAGCGTGTGGAGACATTGCTCACTCGTCTGCCGGTTGGCCTGAACATCGTCGCCGTCAATGCCCTTGATGCCGCGGTGGCAAACAGTCTTGCGCCTTGGCTTGCCGCCGGGCAGACGCTGGTC
>JANOPR010000709.1:0-1676 GCA_031421955.1 Burkholderiales bacterium | reverse complement strand
GCCTCGTCGAGGATCTGGCTGACCGCGCGGCCCTGCGGATTGAAGGCGTTGGTGGCGATCTCGTCGCTGGCCTCGATGAGCTTCCTGAGCACGGCGCGCTCGCGCACGATCTCGGCATAGCGGCGCAGATTGGCCGCGCTGGGCACGCTTTGCGCCAACGCATTGAGGTAGGCAATGCCGCCACATTCCTCGGCTTTGCCATGCCCCTGGAGTTGCTCGTAGACCGTGATCACGTCGGCCGGCTTGCTGGCCGTCACCAGCGCACCGACCGCGGCATAGATGGCCTTGTGCTCGTAGCGGTAGAAGTCCGACGCTGTCAGCAAGTCACCGGCACGGTCCCAGGCGCTGTTGTCCAGCAACAGGCCGCCGAGAACGCTTTGCTCGGCCTCGATCGAGTGTGGCGGCACGCGAAGTCGCGCAACCTCATCGTCACGCGGGGCGCTGTTTTCGCGGTTGGAAAAGACGGCGGACATGTTGTGCAACCAATGATAAGGCCGGGGTCTCGATAGCGATGTGGGTAAAGCTGTGGATGAGCCCTGGACATCTTGGGACAAGCCAGTTCACCAATGAAAAAAGGGCCGGCTAAGCCGACCCCTTTCTATGGCAGCGAGTGCGCTCGACGGTCAGGCTATCTCGCCGACCACCACGACATTGACCTCGATTTGTACATCCGTGTGCAGCGAGATCGCGACAGCCTGCTCGCCAACTGCCTTGATCGGGCCGTTCGGCAGTCGAATGCCGGCCTTGGGCACATCAAAGCCGAGACCCTTCAGCGCGTCGGCAATGTCGGCATTCGTGACCGAGCCGAACAAGCGCCCGTCAACGCCGGCCTTTTGCGTGATCGAAACGCTCTTGCCGCTCATCTTCTCAGCCACGGCCTGCGCGGCGGCCAGTTTGTCGGCGGCGACTTTCTCGAGTTCGGCGCGCTTGACCTCGAACTCCTTGATTGCGCTTTCCGTGGCGCGGCGCGCCTGGCGTGTCGGGATCAGGAAGTTTCTGGCGAAGCCGTCCTTGACCTTGACGACATCGCCGAGGTTGCCAAGGTTGGCGACTTTTTCCAACAGGATGATCTGCATGTGCTTCCCCTCAGCCCTTGTGTTGGTCGCTGTACGGCAGCAGCGCAAGGTAACGCGCACGCTTGATAGCCGTCGTCAGCTGACGCTGGAAGAAGGCGCGCGTGCCGGTCAGGCGGGCCGGCGTGATCTTGCCGTTCTCACCGATGAAGTCGCGCAGGGTGTCGACATCCTTGTAGTCGATCCGCTCGACACCGGCGACCGTGAAGCGGCAGAAGCGCTTGCGGCGGAACAGCAGCGATTGGGTATTGCGCTTGGGTTTGCGGTCCTTCGAGAACCGGCCTTTACCACGTGGCGGGGGCATAGTGTGATCTCCTGAGAATCTGAAAAACGAACAGGTTTCGATGGCCTAGGCCGGATCGAGCGCCGTGATGTGCAACACGAGGCCGCGGCCGTTGCGGGTGGACCCGAGGAAGCCGGCGAAACTTGCCGAGCTGCCCAAAGCCACCGCACCTGCGGGCCGTGCAATCGCCCCGATCGCCACCGCCTTGATTTCCAGAGAAACCTTGCGCGGTAAGCCATCTTCACTGACCTCGGATTCATGCTTGAGCAGCATGTCCAGGGCCGGCAAGCCGGCGGGGGTATATCGCATGGCACCGCGTT
>JANOPR010000708.1:0-7523 GCA_031421955.1 Burkholderiales bacterium | reverse complement strand
CAGCCCTGGCTGCGCTCGCAGCGTGTGGCGGTGCCCTGCGCGATCGGCTGGCGGCATCTGATGGCTTCGTCGGCGATTCCGTTCGTGTTCCCGGCGGTTCATCTCGAGCGCGGCCGGCACGACGAGTGGTTCGGCGACGGCTCGATGCGCCAATCGGCGCCGATCTCGCCGGCCGTGCACCTCGGGGCCGAACGCATCCTCGTGGTCGGTGCAGGCCGCATGCACGAGCCGGCGGGCCGTCACGTCGTCGCCGACGAATACCCGAGCCTGGCGCAGATCGCCGGTCACGCGCTGTCGAACATCTTTCTCGACGCGCTCGCGGTCGATGTCGAGCGTGCGCAACGCATCAACCGCACCTTGGCCCTGCTCGACCCGATATCCCGTGCGCAGACACCGCTCAAACCGCTGGATGTGCTGGTGATCTCACCGAGTCAGCGCCTGGACGACATCGCGGCGCGCCACCTGCATTGCCTGCCGCGGCCGGTGCGCACCATGCTGCGCGGTGTCGGTGTCGGTGTGGGCGTCGGTGATGCGCAGGCGCGCAGCGGGGCGGCGCTGGCCAGCTACCTGCTGTTCGAGGCGCCCTACACGCGCGAACTGATCGAGCTCGGAGCGGCCGACACAATGGCCAGGCGCGACGAAGTGATCGCCTTTTTCAGTTGGCCCACCGAGGTCGTGCCGCGCGAGGACCGCGACGCCTGGCCAGCCGACGCCGGCGGGCTGGCCTGCCCCACCGATCTGGCGCCGCTGTAGCGGCTCAGGGCAAGGCCAGATCGGCAACGATGGTGGCGACGATGCGCTGGCAGAAGTGCGCGTTGCTGAAACGCTGGCTGGCAGGCGAGGCAAGAAAGCGGCGCATCGCCCGTTGGTAGTCTGCGAACTGCGCTGGGCTGATCGAGCGCAGGAACGCCAGCAGCTCGGCCGGCGATGCGAACTGTTCGCCGTCGATGAAGCAGGCGGCCGGCAGCGCCGGCTCGGCGTGCGGCGTGCCGATGTACACCGGCACGCAGCCGCTGACGAAGCAGTCGAAGATTTTTTCCGTCACGTAGCCCGGACTGCCGCGTGAGTTCTCGTAGCAAATGCAGAAGCGCGCGCGTTCGAGCACGTCGGCCTTGCGGCGGACCGTGCCCTGGTAGCTCGGGAACGGCTTGAATTCAGGCCGCCAACGCCTGCGCCACTCGTTCAGGCGCTTGGCGATGCGACCCCAGGCGCCAGGCTGCACCGGCGGGATGTCCCAGCCGTGCCCGTAAAGTGCGAACTGCTCGGGGGCGTGGGCCTCGAAGTGGAGAATGACGTCGACGCGCCGGCCGTGCAGCGCCCGCGCGCTGGGGTAGCGCAGGGCCTTGTTCGACGCGATCAACACGCAGAACAGAGGGCGATCGTCCCAGCCCGGCACATCGTGGACGTCCAGCGCGTGGGGATAGTCAAGACGCAGCACATGCTGGTTGTCGATCAGGTCTTCGTTCCAGGCAAAGACCTTGCGGTAGCGCGCCAGCTGCGCACGATCGAGGTTGAGCGGCCGCACCAGCGGGTCTTCGTAGAGGAAGGCGTAGCAGCGCGTCTGCCTCGGCAGCCTGCGCTGGGCATTGAGGTGGAACTCGAAGGCCACTTCACGACCGGCATTGACGTCGGGCGTGTTGAGTTCGATGCCTGCTTGCGCGAAGGTGTCGCGCAATTGACGCCATGGCAGGAAGTGGTCGCCGCCGTTGGGCCCGCTGCCGAGCTCGAAGAGGCGGTTGCCGTGTTCGCGCTGAACCACGATGTTGGCGTGGCGCAATGGGCTCGCTGCCTCAGTCATGGCCGCGCAGTGCGTTCCACAGCTTGCGGCGCAGGGTGCGGAAGAACTTCTTGCGCCCGGCATGCTTGGTGCTGCGGGCATTGATCAGCGCCGGGTTGATGAAGATGCGCCGGCCCGCCGCGCGCATGCTCAGGTGCAGGCCGACATGGTCGCAGACCTCGCGACCCTGTTCGTCCAGGCCGACGTAGCGCGCCGTGCCGATGGCTGAACGGCGGTAGACCGCGAGGCCGCCGAATGCCGAATCGACCTCGATCCAAGGCCGGGTCGGGGCGATGTGCACCATGCGTGAAAAGAGCGCCACTTCGTCGGCCGCCGTCGTGCCCAGCAGCGGCACCAGCGCCTCATGTTCGCGCCAGGCGTCACCCGGGCACCATTGCGGGTGCCGGATGGTCCAGACGTCGTAGTAGTAGTCGCCCTGGTTGGCACCGCAGACGTCCCACGGCGGCGCATCGGCGGCCCAGCAGCTGGCCAGTGCCTCGCGCGTCAGGTGACGGCACATGCCGTCCAGATCGACCATGATCATGTGGCTGGCCGTCGCGTAGAGCGGGTTGCGGGCGAGCTCGTCGAGGCAGGCGTTGCGCGCCATTGCGATGCGCTCGGTGCGCTTGGGATGACGCTCGCGCAGCGCGCCCAGACCGATGCTGCGCACGCTGCCGTCGCGCTGGCCGATGCGCTGCAGGATGGCCAGCGTGTCGTCGCTCGAGTCGCTCTCGACCACCAGCAGCTGCACGCTCGCAAACAGCGAGGCGGCGCGCTGCAGGGTCGCGATGTCTCGTTCGATCGAGCGCGCGCAGTTGCGTGCCACGCCGCAGATCACCACTTCCAGCGTGGCCGGGTCTTCACGCGTCATGGCGCGTCTTTCGGTCGAAAGGCACGGGCCTGTTCGAGCGCCAGCTGGCGCGCCACGGCGTGGTCGGACCAGACCTTGGACTTGAGCCGCAGGCGGGCCACCAGCGGTGCGATCTTGCGCGTCTGGCGAGCCAGCTGCCAACGCCAGGGTGCGATCGACCGGCGTGTGAACAGGTGGAACGCGCGCCCGTCACTGTGCACATGGCAACCCAGTTGCCCGGCCAGCGCGTCGAGCGTGCGGCGGCGAAAGAAACCGATGTGCTGGCCATGTTCGCCGCCGTAATACCACCAGGCCTCGGGTGCGGGGGCCGGCGTGGCGATCAGGTCGGTCGAGACCAGGACACTGTCGGCGCGTTGCAGCAGGCGTGACAGCTCCGCCAGCGGATCGACGAAGTGCTCCATCGCCTCGAAAGCCGTGATCAGGTCGGCGTGCTCGCCGTCGCCGGCTTCGAAGCCGCGCGCCAGCAGGTTCTGGCAGTACGGGTCGTGCCACAGCGCGTCGACGCCGCGGTCGCGCAGCAGGCGCACCAGAATGCCGTAGCCGCCGGCGCAGTCGATGACGCGGCCGCGCAGGTGGTCAAGCAGCATCAGTACGCGGATCACCATCGTGGCGTTGCGCGCGTTGCGCCGCATCAGGCCGGTATCGGTGCCGTTGATGGCCTGCGTGTAGGCCTGCTCCAGCCAGTACGGCGTCTCGGTCTGCACGTAGCCGCAGTGATCGCACTCGAAATAGGCGACGCGACGGCCCAGCAGCGGACCTTCGAACAGGTGCCGCGGCGCGTGGTCGCAGACGCGGCAGCGAGGCATTGCGTCAGGCGCTGTCCCGCTCACGTGGCGCTCCTGCGCAGCACTGCGTACAGGCTGTCGCTGAGCGGGAAGCGGTCGAACGTGCTCATGCGAGCGACGTTCAGGCCGGCCTTCTCGGCCATCGCGCGCAGCGTGTCGGGAGTGAAGTAGTTGACATGGTCGGGCCAGCGGTAGCCGCACCAGCGCGGCCCGCGCAGACGGCGGTTCCAGCTGGCGTGGTTTGGCACCTTGACGAGCACGGCGCCACCCGGCCGCAGTGCGGCGCGGCAGTGGCGCAGCAGTGGCAACGGCGCGATCTCGTGCTCGAGGAAGGACGACAGCACGATGACGTCCAGACTCTCGGGCGCGAAGCCGGCCATGCCATCGACGGCGCTGGCATGTTCGCAATGGCCGGCGTAGGGCGCCAGGGCCTGATCGGACAGGCGCGCCAGCTCGGTCGACAACTCGATGCCATGGGGCACGCAGCGCTGGCGCAGCGCGGGCGGCATGCGCTCCATCACGACGCCCAGGAGCTCGCCCCAGCCACAGCCGACGTCGACCAAATGCACGGCTGCGGCATCAGGGCGTTCGGCCGCCGCCTGGGCCGCCAGTGCCAGCGTCATGTCGGCGACCTTGTGGCGCTTGAGAACCTTGCGGCGCAGGTGCTTGACCCAGCGGCTCGCGGTATAGCGCAGCGGCTCGGTGCGCTCGCGCTGGCGTGATTCACGCTGCGACGTGACCTGCCATGCCAGGTCCTGCTTCAGGCTCTCGTAGCTGGGTGGGTTCTCCAGGAACACGAACCCGGTTTCGCGGCAACGGCGCACCACCCAGGGTGACGGCGCCAGGCCTTCGATCACGTCCGTTGCGGTGGCACGCTCGGCCAACGGGCAGGTGCGTGGGGTGGTGACGGCGGTGCTCATTCGACCCAGTGCTCGGCGATCCACGGCGCGGGCAACATGCGCCGCCAGTTGCTGTTGCGCTCGCCGACCAGCGCGTCGGGCGGATTGACGACGCCGTGAAACACCAGGATGCGCGCCCCCTCGGGGATGGCCGGGGGGCGCCAGTGGTTGACCGGCCAGCGCGGCACACAGTGGTACTTGTAGCTGCGACACCAGGTCGAGGGCCAGTAGGCCATCCTGCCCTGGCCATGGATGAAGTCCGACAGATAGGCCTGTTCGTGGCGGAACTTCGCGCGCACCTGCTCGACATGGTGGCGAAAGTGACTCAGCACGTCGGCATGGGCACCCAGTTCGAACCGGTAGACCGACGAGTTGCCGGTGATGCGCCACGGGCGCTTCCAGTCGTGGATGATCAGGAACTCGCCAGGCTGTTCGAAGAAGGGCGTGAGGTCGCCGACGATGACCACATCCACGTCGAGGAACAAGGCCGTGCCTCGAATCCCATGCAAGTCCGCCTCGAAGGTCGTGAGCTTCTTCCAGCCGCGCTCGGGAATGCCCTCGGGCAGCGCCAGGTCAGGGATCGGCAGGCACCGGACTTCGGGCCGGATGCCGTCGCCTCGATCGGTCAGGCACACGAACTCGAAGTCGCCTTGCAGATGCCGGCGCACCATGCCGTACAGGCGATTGACGTACTCGGGGCCGTACTTGGTGCCCCATTTCATGCACAGGACGATCCTGGACCTGCTCACATTTCCTCCACCCGTTGCGGCGGGTAGCTGTCCCAGTTCAGGCAGCCGGGGCATTGCCAGAAGTAGTGCTGTGCCTCGAAGGTGCATGCAGCGCAGCGGTAGCGTTGCAGGGGCTGCGCGGCATGCTCGATGACCGCAATCGCGCTGCCTCGCGCACCGTTGCCGGGTTCGTCGCGCAGCACGGCGGCCGCTGCAGACAAGCTGGGCTGCTGCGCCAGGTGACTGGCATGGCGCTGGTGCGTGCGTGCGGGATCGGTGTCGAGTGCGTCGATCGCACGCAGCAAGTCCAGCGACGGATGTTGCGAATACAGGCCTTGCAGCGCGGTGAGCGCGTCGCCGGCCTGACCCGCTGCGCGCGCGCTCAGGGCGTAGTCCAGTGCCACCAGCGCGAACGCGCCCGGGTGGTGCTGGCGCAGGGCAGCCCAGCTGGCCAGGGCCAGCTCGTGGTCGCCGTTGCGGGCCTGGCGCTGACCCGCCAGCACCCAGGGCCGCGGCGACTCCGGCGCCACCTCGCGGGCGCGCGCCAGGGCGGCCTGTGCCGCAGCATGGTCGCCGCGCTCGTCAGCTTCGAGCGCCAACTCGCACCAGTGGTGGGCGATGCGCGAGGCGAAGGAGGCGGTACCCGTCTTTTCCAGCTCCACCGCATCGTCGACGGCTGCACGCCAGTCGCGCGAACGTTCGTGCAGTTGCAGCAGCGCGAGGCGGGCTTCGGCGTCAAAGTGCGTGCCTTGGAGTGCGCGGTAATTCTCCTCGGCGCGGTCGAAGAGACCGGCCTTGAGGTAATCCTGAGCCAGTGCGTAGCGTGCGCGTTCGCGCTCGTCGGGCTTGAGGTCGGCACGCTGCATCAGGTGCTGGTGCACGCGCACTGCACGCTCGAATTCGCCGCGCCGGCGGAACAGGTTGCCCAGCGCGAAGTGCAGCTCGGTTGTGTCAGGGTCGCTTTGCATCGCCTCGATGAAGGCGTCGATGGCCTTGTCCTGCTGTTCGTTGAGCAGCAGGTTCAAGCCCTTGTAGTAAGCCTTGGGTGAGCTCTTCTGTTCGCGCTTCCACTGGCCGAGGTCAATGCGTGAGCCGACCCAGCCGAGCGCGAAGGCGATCGGCATGGCCAGGAGCAGCCACTGCAGGTCGAAGTCCATCAAAGGCCTTCGCGCGGCGCCACGCCGGCTTCCGCGCCAAAGGCCGATGGCGCCTGCGTCGGGGTGGCGCCGGAAGTCGTTGGCGTCGCGCCGGGACTGGCGATCTGCGCGACACGCCGTCGGCGCCACCAGCTCGGGACCATGGCCAACACACCGATCCCGCAGCCCGCCACGAACGCAGCCACCAGGACGATGACCATGGGTGCGCGCCACTCGAAGCCGAAGAACCACTGCACGGCCACCTCCTGCTGGTTATTCAGCGCGAAGGCGAACAGGGTGAAGAAGATGAGGGCCCGGAAGAGCCAATTGAGAGCACGCATCGGCGGGCAATTCTACGGGTCACGTCCGCGGGAAGAAGCACGAACGCGCCCGAAAACCTTGCGCGTTGAAAGCGTCAGCGCAGCCGATTTGCAGACTTGGGCGGGGGTTCGTCGGCGACCGGCACGTTGGCATCAACGGCTTCGCGCAGGGCCTTGCCGGGCTTGAAATGCGGCACCAACTTTTCAGGAATCGTGACCTGCGCGCCGCTGCGTGGGTTGCGACCCACACGCGGGGGCCGACGATTGATCGAGAAACTGCCGAAGCCCCGGATCTCGATGCGGTGCCCGCGGGCAAGCGCGTCGGACATGGCATCGAGCATGGTCTTGACCGCGAACTCGGTGTCGCGATGAGTGAGTTGGCTGAAGCGCTCAGCCAACGCGGCCACGAGGTCGGAGCGGGTCATGTGCGGTGCGATTCGATGCAGGTTAGAGGGCCGCCACCGCCGCGCCGGGCCGTCCCAAGCGAGGCGGCGACCCCCGCGGGGGATGGGGCGCCAACGGCGCCCCGGGGTCGTCAATTACTCCTTGTTGTCCATCTTGGCCCGCAACAAGGCTCCCAGGCTGGTCGTGCCCGCATTCTCCCGCTCACTGGTGGCCGACAGGCGCTGCATGGCTTCCTGCTGCTCGACGTTGTCCTTGGCCTTGATCGACAGCTGGATCGAACGCAGCTTGCGGTCGACGTTGATGATCATGGCTTCGATTTCGTCGCCTTCCTTGAGCACGGTGCGCGCGTCTTCGACGCGGTCGCGAGTGATTTCAGAAGCACGCAGGTATCCGGTGACGTCGTCCGTGAGCTGGATCTCGGCGCCACGCGCGTCGACCGTCTTGACCTTGCCGTTGACCAGGGCACCGCGATCATTGAGTGTGGTGAAAGTGGCGAACGGGTCGCCATCCAACTGCTTGATGCCCAGGCTGATGCGCTCGCGCTCGACGTCCACTGCCAGCACCAGGGCCTCGACTTCCTGCCCCTTCTTGTAGTTGCGCAC
>JANOPR010000707.1:0-2200 GCA_031421955.1 Burkholderiales bacterium | reverse complement strand
CAGCGGGTCGCGGCTGATCTTGGTCAGCGAACTGTCACCGCGCATCACGAAACCGTCCTTGCCCTGCACCTCGAGGTTGACGGTGCACTGGCGCACATCGTCGATCGAGTAGGTGGAGTCGAACAGCCGGATGAAGGGGCCGATGGCGCAGGAGGCGTTGTTGTCCTTGGCCTTGCTCAGCAACAGGGCGCTGCGGCCCTCGATGTCGCGCAGGTTGACGTCGTTGCCGAGGGTGGCGCCGACGATGTCGCCGCGGCCCGACACCGCCAGCACGACTTCGGGCTCGGGGTTGTTCCAGGTCGACTGCGCCAGGATGCCGATGTCCTCGCCGGTGCCCACCGCCGACAGCACCGGCGCCTTGGTGAAGACCTCGGCGTCGGGGCCGATGCCGACCTCGAGGTACTGCGACCACAGGCCCTGCTGCTGCAGCAAGGCCTTCAGCGCCATGGCCTGCGCCGAGCCCGGCACCAGCGCGGCCAGGTCGTCGCCGACGACGGCCATCACCTGCGCCCGCACGGCCTGTGCGCGCGCGGCATCGCCGCCCGCCTGCTCCTCGATCACGCGCTCGATCAGGCTGGTGGCGAAGGTCACGCCCGCCGCCTTGAGCACCTGCAGGTCACACGGTGCGAGCAGATGGGCCCGCTGCGGATCGCGTGTGGCGGCCACGCTGTTGGCGAGCAGTTCGTCCAGGCCCGTGATGCGCTGCCCCGGCGTGGCGCGGACCGCCGCCGCGGGCTCGGACTCGTCGAGCAACTCGCTCAGGGTGGCATAGCGCGCCGACAGGTCGAACACACCGTCGTCGCGGATCGCCGCCAGCGAGGGGCCGGGGATCGGCCCCGGGCACCAGACGCGTGCCAGCAGCGTACCGGCGCAGCCGTCGTCGGGCAGGAACTGGGTGCGGTCGAGCTGCATGATGACTCCTCCTCGGTTCTCGAACGTCAGTAGGTGGCCCTGCCGCCCGACAAGTCGAACACCGCGGCGGTGGCGAAGCTGCAGTCCGACGAGCACAGCCACGCCACCTGCGCCGCGACTTCGTCGGCCTCGGGGAAGCGCTTCATTGGAATTTTCGCCAGGATCGACGCCTTGCGCTCGGCGCTCATGCCGTCGGCCATCGCCGTCATCACCGCCGACGGCGTGACGACATTGACCATGATGCCCGTTTCGGCGAGTTCCTTGCCGAGCGACTTGGTCAGCGCCATCAGCCCGGCCTTGGACGCCGCGTAGGCCGCCGCCAGCGGCATGCCCTCCTTGCCCTGGATCGATGCAATGTTGACGATGCGCCCACGCCAGCGCCCCGGCGGGTTCTTCAGCAGCCACGGCACCAGGGCGCGGCAGCAAAGGAAGGCGCCGGTCAGGTTGACGTCGAGCACGCGGCGGAACTGTTCGGGCCGGTGCTCCCAGGTCTGGACCACCGGGCCAAGGATGCCGGCGTTGTTGACCAGGGTGTCGACATGGCCGAAGCGGTCGATCAGGCCAAGCGCCGCGGCGGCCACGGCCGCTTCGTCGGTGATGTCGACGCCCTGCCCGACCACGCGTGCGGTCGCGCCGTGCGCGGCCGCGAGTGCCGCGGCCGCGGCCTGCGCCGCGTCGCCACGCACGTCCCATAGCGCCACCGACGCGCCGGCGTCGAGCAGGTGCGCCGCGATCGCCAGGCCCAGGCCGCCGGCACCGCCCGTGACGACGGCCACGCGGCCGCTGAAATCGAAGCGCGCGCTGCCCGCAGTGGCCGAACTCACTTGGCCAGGTTGTTGACGTAGAAGTCGGTCGCCTTCATGTCGGTCTTGAGTTCCTGGAACTCGCGCCCCATGCGCAGCGTGTTCTCCCAGTCGGACGGGTTCATCCAGCCGATCGGCTGGCCCGCGCTGCCATTGGCACGCACCAGCGTCAGGCCGGCCTTGAGCTGCTGCATCGCCAGCGTCTTGTCCAGGTCGGGCTTGACCTTGACCAGTGCCGCGATCGCCTCGTCGGGGTAGGCCTCGGCATAGGCGATCGACTTCTGTGTCGCGCGAACGAAACCCTGCACCAGCTTGGGGTTGCTCGCCAGCGTGTCCTTGTGGACGTGGATCACCAGGCCCAGGGTGTTGGCGCCGACATCGGCGTAGGCCAGGTTCGTCACGGGCAGGCCGCGCTGCGCCAGGATCAGCGACTGGTTCTCCAGCCCGCCGAGCATCGCGTCGACGCGTTTCTCGAGCATCGCCAC
>JANOPR010000706.1:0-1818 GCA_031421955.1 Burkholderiales bacterium | reverse complement strand
CTTGCCGGCGCCCTTGCCAGCACGTCACTGCCACAATCAGGGCCCACGCCCGCAGCATATCCACCATGTCCGGCTCCACATTCGGCCACCTCTTTCGCGTCACCAATTTCGGCGAGAGCCATGGCCCAGCCATCGGGTGCGTGATCGACGGCTGCCCGCCGGGGATGCGCCTGAGCGAAGCGGATATTCAGCCCGATCTGGACCGTCGCCGCCCCGGCACCAGCCGCCATGTGACGCAGCGCAATGAGGCCGATGCGGTGCAGGTTCTCTCGGGCGTGTTCGAGGGGCTGACGACGGGCACGCCGATCGCGCTCGTGATCCAGAACACCGACCAGCGCAGCCGCGACTACGGCAACCTGCTCGACACTTTCCGCCCCGGCCACGCCGACTACACCTACTGGCACAAGTACGGCCTGCGCGACCCGCGGGGCGGCGGGCGGGCCTCGGCGCGCTTGACGGCGCCGATGGTGGCTGCCGGTGCGGTGGCCAAGAAGTGGCTGCGCGAGCAACACGGCACGACGTTCCTGGGCTGGATGGCGGCGCTGGGCGAGATCGAGATTGCGTTCGAGAGCGCCGACGAGATCCCCAACAACCCGTTCTTCGCCCCCAACGCCGGCGTCGTGCCGCGCCTGGAGGCCTACATGGACGCCTTGCGCAAGTCGGGCGACTCGGTCGGCGCGCGCATCGAGGTGCGGGCCCAAGGCGTGCCGGTCGGCCTGGGCGAGCCGCTGTTCGACAAGCTCGATGCCGAGATCGCCTACGCCATGATGGGCATCAACGCGGTCAAGGGGGTCGAGATCGGCGACGGCTTCAAGGTCGTGGCGCAAAAGGGCAGCGAGCATGGCGACGAGCTGAGCCCGCAGGGCTTTCGCAGCAACCATGCGGGCGGGGTCTTGGGCGGCATCTCGACCGGGCAGGACCTGCGCGTGGCCCTGGCCATCAAGCCGCCCAGTTCGATCCGCCTGCCGCGCGACTCGATCGACCGCGCCGGCCAGCCCACCCGCGTCGAAACCCACGGCCGCCACGACCCCTGCGTGGGCATCCGCGCCGCACCGATCGCCGAGGCGATGCTGGCGCTGGTGGTGATGGACCACGCGCTGCGCCAGCGTGCGCAGAACGGCGACGTGCGCTTGGGCGTCGCGCCGATTCCCGCCCGCGCGCCCTAGAACCGCGCCCGGCGCGGCGCTGCCGGCCGAGCGGGTTCGTGTCGCGCGAACTGGCCGCTGCGAATGCGTCATTTCGCACGATTGCGACGCATACCCGCTGACGAAAATGCAGGCAACAGATCGGCACCACTCCGGTGCCGTCGTCCTGCGTTGCCCTGCCTGCCGATGCTGAAGAAAATAGCCGTCAATGAACTGCGCCTGGGGATGCACCTGGCGCGCTTCGACGGGGCGTGGATCGATCACCCGTTCTGGCGCTCGCGTTTCGTTGTCGACAACGAAGCCGACCTGTCGGCCGCGCGCGCGAGCCGCGTCCGTGAGTGCTGGATCGATACCGACCTGGGGCTGGACGTCTCGGCAAGCACCGCGCCGGTGCCGCAGGTGGTGGTGGTGGCCGCCTCGCCGCCCGCCCCGGCCGAGCCGCTGGCCGAGCTTGCCGAGTCGACTTCGTTCGACGAAGAGCTGCGTCGCGCGGCGCAGGTCTGCGACCGCGGGCGGGCCGCCGTGATTTCGATGTTCGGCGAGGCCCGGCTCGGTCACGCCATCGACGCCGAGCAGTGCATGCCTCTGGTGCAGGACATTTCCGATTCGGTGTTGCGCAATCGCGGGGCGCTGGTCAGTCTGGCCCGCCTGAAGACCGCCGACGACTACAGCT
>JANOPR010000705.1:0-2582 GCA_031421955.1 Burkholderiales bacterium | reverse complement strand
ATGTTGGCCACCACGCCCAGTGGGATGTGCGTGATTTGCTCGTGCATCCCGCCTTCATCGAAGACTTGCTCGTCGCGCACGCTGTCCTGGGCCCGCTCAATGAAGAAGTCGATTCGCGCCAGCACGCCGTTGATCTCGTTGCGTGACTGGCTGATCGGCTTGCCGACATACAGCGTCAGCGTGGTCGCAATCGCGTCGAGTTCTGCGAACAGGCCCTGGCGGAAGCGCTTCATGGCTGCAAGACGCTCGCCCATCGGGGTGGCGGCCCAGCGCGGCTGGGCGGCGCGGGCGCCGGCGGCCTTGGCGGCCACGGTGGCCGGCGTATCGGCCGCAACGGTCGTGACCTTGGCGCCGGTGGCCGGGTTGTGGACGTCCAAGGTCGAAATCATCGCGCGCGCGCGGCCCGCGCCGCGTCCAGGAAGTCGTTCAGTATCGGGGTGTCGTCGATGCAATGCTCATCGCCCGGCAGGTGGAATTCGGGGTGCCACTGCACCGCTGCCACATAGCTCGGGCCTCGATGACGAACGGCCTCGATCATGCCGTCTTCGGGGCAGCGGGCCTCGACGACGAAGTCGGGCGCCAGGTCCTTGATGGCCTGGTGGTGGATGCTGTTGGCGCGCGCGCGCGTCACGCCGGGATGTAGTTGCGCAAGCCGCGTGCCGGGCACCAACTCGACCTCGTGCAGCAGCCGGTCGTATTGGCCGGCTTCGCGGTGCAGGCGCGCGGCGGGCACCTGGGTTGCAATGTCCTGGTACAGCGTGCCGCCGAACTTCACGTTCAGCAGCTGCAGGCCACGACAGATGCCGAAGACCGGTTTGCCCGCCTGGATGAAGGCGTCGACCAGCTCCATTTCATAGCGATCGCGCACGTTGTCCCCGGCCCACTCAGGACGCAGAGCCGTCTCGCCATAGCTTTCAGGGGCGAGGTCATTGCCCCCCTGCAGCACCAGCCCGTCCAGGGCCATCGCGTAGTCGTGCAGGTTGAGCTCGGTGCGCGTGACGATGCTGTCGCGCGTGACGGCCGGGATCATCACCGTGATGGCGTGCCCAGCAAGCAGCCAATGCGCCACCGATTGCTCGAGGTAGTGCAGGGTCTTGGTCCAGACGCCACCCAGGTCGAGCACCGGCCCTGAGGGGTGGTAGATACGCGCCGAGACGCCGATCAACAGGGGTTTGTCATTGCCGCTCACAGCGCCTCCAGGAACAGCCGTTCGTAGTCGGTGGCGGTCGCCCTGCGCGGGTTGGTCTGGCTCGTGAAATCCTTGTCGGCGAGTTCGACCAGGCGCGGCAACTGCGCACGCGTGACGCCGCGCGCGGCCAGGCCACCTTCGAGACCGATCGTGGCCTTGAGTTGGCGCAACCACGGCACAAAGGCGCCGCCTCCTGACAGGCCCACTGCATGGGCGAGCTCGTCGAACTTCAGCGGCACGGCTTCGAGATTCCAGGCCAGCACCGTGTCGATCATCAGCGCATTGGCCAGGCCATGGTGCAGGTCGCACACGGCGCCCAGTGCGTGGGCACAGGCGTGCACCGAGCCGAGATCCTTCTGGAAGGCGATCGCGCCCATCATCGAACTCATCATCATGTCGGCGCGCGCGGCCAGGTTGCCGGGCTCGCGCACGGCGGTGGCCAGCGCGCGTGCGCCGATGCGCAGACCCTCGAGCGCAACGCCGTCGCACAGCGGGTGGTAGGCCGGCGAGAGGTAGCTCTCGATGTTGTGCGTCAGCGCGTCCATGCCGGTGGCTGCCGTGATCGCCGCCGGCAGCGCCAGCGTCAGCTCGGGATCGGCGAAGACCATGCGCGCCAGGATCCTGGCGCTGAACACGGTGCGCTTGTGGTGGCTGTCGTTCTCCGACACGACGGCCGAACGCCCGACTTCGCTGCCGGTGCCTGCGGTCGTCGGCAGTGCGACGAAATAGGGCAGGGGATGCGCGATCGGCCGCACCTGGGGGTGGTCCCAGACGTACTCCAGGATGTCGCCTTCATGCACCGCCATCAGGCCGACTACCTTGGCCACATCGAGTGCGGCGCCACCGCCGAAGCCGATGACGCAGTCGGCGCGATGCTTCTGATAAGCCTGTGCGCCGGCCATCACCTGGGCGCAGGTCGGATTGCCGAACACGCCGTCGAAGACGCCGATCTGCAAGCCGCCCAGGTGGCCCTTGAACTCGGCCATCACGGGCAGGGCGGCCAGGGCGCGGTCGGTGACGATCAGCGGGCGCTTCAGGTGCTGTTCGAGCAGGTGCCCGGCCACGAGCTTGCGTGCGCCGGCGCCGAAGGCGATCGCTGTTGGAAAGGAAAAATTCGTGATGGTCATCAGATGATCTCGAAGTAGCGCTTCAATTCCCAGTCCGTCACGGCATCCTGCCATTGCCGGTGCTCCCACTCGCGGGTGGCGGCGAAGTGGTCGACGAAGGTGTCGCCGAGCCAGTCGCGGGCGATCTCACTGGCGCGGAAGTTCTTCGTCGTCTCGAGCAGCGAGCGCGGTGCGCGAGGAATATGCTCCGCCCCCTGATTGGTGCCGGTGATCGGCGGTGCGGTCAGCTTCAGGCCCTTCTCGACGCCGTGCAGTCCGGCGGCGAT
>JANOPR010000704.1:0-4713 GCA_031421955.1 Burkholderiales bacterium | reverse complement strand
GGCCAGCGGCCTGTGCGATGCGATCGTGATCGCCACACCCAACTTCACCCATGCCGAGGTCATGCGCGACGCGTTGGCCACCGACCTGCACATCCTGGTCGAGAAGCCGCTGGTGACCAGGGTGGCCGACGGCGTCGAGCTGGTCGAGCTCGCCAAGGCCAGGACGAAGGGCATCGTCTGGGTGGCGCAGGAATACCGCTACATGCCGCCGGTGGCCGAGATGATCCGCATCGCCCACGAGGGCGGCGTCGGCCGCGTCCACCAGGTCGCCATCCGCGAGCACCGCGAACCGTTCTATCCCAAGGTCAGCGACTGGAATCGCTTCAACGCCAACACCGGCGGCACCCTGGTCGAGAAGTGCTGCCATTATTTCAACCTGATGGACTTCATCCTCAAGGAACAGCCGACCCGGGTGTTTGCCTCGGGCGGTCAGCGCGTCAACCACCTCGACGAGAACTACGGCGGCAAGCGGCCCGACATCCTCGACAGCGCCTTCGTCATCGTCGAGTACCCGAGCGGCGCGCGCGCGTCGCTCGACTTGTGCATGTTTGCCGAGAACTCGCTCGACAACGAGCAGGTGCTGATCGTCGGCGACGCGGGCAAGCTCGAGTCGCTGCTGCCTTCCTGCGTGCTGCGCTTCGGGCGCCGCGAACACTGGGGCCAGCGCGAGGACTGGGGCCAGCCCTCGGGCACCGGCAAGGGCGTGGCGGTGCGCCAGATTCGCGACACCCATATCAAGTACCTCGGGCAGCATTTTGGCGCCAGCTACGTCGAGCACCAGAAGTTCGCGCATGCGGTCCGGGCCGGCCTGGCGCCCGAAATTTCACTCGAAGAAGGCCTGCGCGCCGTGGCCACCGGCCTGGCCGCGCACAAGAGCATCGACGAGGGCCGCGTGGTTGCGCTCTCGGAAGTGCTGCCCGCCGGGTGGTAAGACGGGCTTAGGATGCTCAAGCGCGGCAGATGTCGGCGCGCCCCAGAAATCGCCACGGAGAACCATGACCGCAGCCACCCTTACTCCCGCACTCGAACTCCAGGCCGGCGCCCTGCGCCTGGCGCTGCGCCCCGACCTGGGCGGCGCGATCGCCGGTTTCTGGCACGACACCACGCCGATCCTGCGCAGCTGCGAGCCGGGCGATCTGGTGTCGTCGCGGGCGTCGGGCTGCTTCCCGTTGGCGCCCTACTCCAACCGCATCGGCTACCGGCGGTTTCGCTGGCTCGGGCGCGACTTCAGCACGGCGCCGAACTATGACGAGGGCAACCCGCACTCGCTGCATGGCACGGCGTGGCATCAGGCGTGGCGCGTGACCAGCGCCGGCGCCGCGCACGCAGAACTTGCGCTCACGCACCTGGCCAACGAGCATTGGCCGTTCACGTTCGACCTGACCCAACGCTTCGAACTCACCGACCACGCGCTGACCCTGCGCCTGGCGCTGACCAACATCGACGCGCGCACGCAACCGGTCGGCCTGGGCTGGCACCCCTACTTCCCCAAGCGCTCGCGCAGCCGGCTGCACACCGAATGCAGCCAGCGCTGGGACTCCGACGCGACCACGCAACTGCCGACGCGCCGTGTGCAGCAGGGCGGCATCGACGGCGAAGTGCGGCATCTCGACTTCGACAACTGCTTCGAAGGATGGCGCGGCGCAGCCAGCCTGCGCGATGAGAAGCTGGCGCTGAAACTGACCTCGTCGCTGCCCTATCTGGTGGTGTACACGCCGCCCACGCGCGACTACTTCTGCGTCGAGCCGGTCAGTCATGTCAGCAATGCGCTCCAGATGGCCGACCCCGTCGCGCATGGCCTGGTCGCCCTCGAAGCCGGCGATACCCTCGAGGCGTGGATGACGATCGAAGTTGCGACTGCATGAGCGGTGTGACGATCAGGGCGCTGCCGGGCGTGCCGGCCAGCCTGCTTGGGGAGTCGCCGTTGTGGCATCCGACCGAGCAGGCGCTGTACTGGTGCGACATTCCGGGCCGCGCGCTGAATCGCTTCGACCCGGCCCGTGGTGAGCATCGTCATTGGGACTTCGACACCGACGTCGGCTGCTGCGCGCCGCTGCAGGATGGCGGGCTGTTGCTGGCGCTGCGCAGCGGCCTCCTGCGTTTTGACCCCGTGACCGGTGAGTCGACAGCGCTGGCCGGCGCGCCCTACGACACGGCGCAGGAACGCTTCAACGATGGCAAGGCCGATCCGCAGGGGCGCTTCTGGGTCGGCACGATCTACGAGCCACGCAAGCCGGCGCGCGCGGCGCTGTACCGCTTTGCTGGCGGCCAACTCGACCGGATGGCCGGCGACATCACGGTCAGCAATGGCCTGGCCTGGAGCCTGGACGCGCGCACGATGTACTGGGCCGACACGGCGGCTCACGCGGTCTATGCGTTCGACTTCGACCCTGCCAGCGGCGAGCTGTCCAGCCGCCGCACCTTCGTGCAGTTCCCGCCCAAGGCCGCCGGCCAGCCGCTGGCCGGTTATGGCGGTCGCCCTGATGGCGCTGCGGTCGACTCCGACGGCGGCTACTGGCTGGCGATGTACGAGGGCGCGCGCCTGCTGCGGTTTGCCTCGGACGGCACATTGACCCGCGAGGTTGCGCTGCCGGTGCGCTGCCCGACCATGCCCTGCTTTGGCGGGCCGGACCTGCGCACGCTCTTCGTCACCACCGCGCGCGAGAACCGCCCCGCCGACGAACTCGCGCGCGAGCCGCTGGCGGGTTGCGTGCTGGCGTTGCGCGTCGATGTGCCCGGCCTGCCGGCGAGTTTCGCGACGCTTTGAGGATCGCATGGGCAGCAGCCGATACACGCGCTATGACTCTCTGAAGGAGCGAGTCGTTTTCATTTCGGGCGGCAGTTCGGGCATCGGCGCCGAGCTGGTGCGCGCCTTTGCCGCGCAGGGCGCGAAGGTCGCGTTCTGCGGCACCAAGCCCGACGGCGGCCGGGCCTTGATCGACGAAGTCGTCGCCGCCGGCCAGCGCGCGCCTTGGTACGCTGCCTGCGACGTGCGTGATGTGGCGGCCTACCAGGCGCTGCTCGCGCGCGTCGGCGCCGAAGTCGGCCCGGTGCGCGTGCTCGTGAACAACGCCGGCCGCGACGACCGGCACAAGATGGAAGAGGTGACGAGCGAGTTCTGGGACGACCGCCTGGCGCTGAACCTGAAGCATTACTTCTTCGCCATTCAGGCGGTTGCGCCGGGAATGGAAGCGGCGGGCGGCGGCAGCGTGATCAACATGGGCTCGGTGAGCTGGATGCGCGGGCGGCCCAACCTGGCCGGCTACACGACGGCCAAGGCCGGCATCCTGGGTCTGACGCGCACCCTGGCGCGCGAGTTGGGGGGTCGCAACATTCGCGTCAACGCGCTGGTGCCCGGCGCGATCGTCACCGAACGCCAGACGGCACTGCACCGCGACCCGGTGGCAGACCAGCAGTTCCTCGACGCGCAATGCCTGAAGGTCCGCCTGGACAGCGGCCATGTCGCCCGCGCCACGCTGTTCCTTGCCGCCGACGACAGCGACGGCATGACCGGCCAGCATGTGCTGGTCGACGCCGGCATCGCGCAGCAGTCGGTGGTCACTTGAGATCGTGAAGCCGAGCGCACCGCCCGACACGAGGCGCGCGCATCTGCTCGCGCAAGCCCAAGCCCCGCGCGTGTGGGACCTGGCCGTGATCGGCGGCGGTGCCACCGGGGTGGGCGTGGCGCTGGACGCGGCGGCGCGCGGTTTCTCGGTGCTGCTGCTCGAGGCGGAAGACTTTGCCAAGGGCACCAGTTCGCGTGCGACCAAGCTGGTGCACGGTGGTGTGCGCTACCTCGCGCAAGGCAACGTGGCGCTGGTGCGCGAGGCCTTGCACGAACGCGCCACCCTGCTGGCCAACGCACCGCACCTGGCGCAGCCGCTGGCCTTCGTGATGCCGGGCTACCACTGGTGGGAGCGCGGCTTCTACGGCGTCGGGCTGAAGATGTACGACCTGCTGGCCGGCTCGCGCAGCCTGGGCGACACCGAGTTCCTGTCGAGCGCGCAGACGCGAGAGTTGTTGCCGACCGTGCGCACGCGCGGCCTCTCGGGCGGCGTGAAGTACTGGGACGGGCAGTTCGACGATGCGCGCCTGGCCGTCACGCTGGCGCGCACGGCGGTGGCGCAAGGCGCGGTGGTGCTCAACCATTGCGCGGTCACGGGCCTGGTGCGCGAGGGCGGCCTGGTCAAAGGCGTCATCGCACGCGACGCCGAGACCGGTGCCGAGATCACGATGGCCGCAAAGTGCGTCGTCAATGCCACCGGCGTCTGGGTCGACGACTTGCGCGCCATGGACCGCGACGAGGGCGCGCCCGCCAAGCCCGGCATCGTCGCGCCGAGCCAGGGCGTGCACCTCGTGGTCGACCGCGCCTTCCTGCCCGGCACGCATGCGCTGTTGGTGCCCAAGACCGAAGACGGCCGCGTGCTGTTCGCCGTGCCCTGGCTGGGCAAGACGATCCTGGGCACCACCGACACGCCGCGCGATGACATCCTGCGCGAACCCGCGCCGTTTGCCGAAGAGGTCGAGTTCATCCTGCGCGAAACCGGGCGCTATCTCGACAAGGCACCCACGCGGGCCGACGTCAGATCGGTCTGGGTCGGCCTGCGCCCGCTGGTCAAGCCCGGCAACGACGAGGGCGACAACACGAAGCAGTTGTCGCGCGAACACACGGTGCTGGTAGCCCGCTCCGGGCTCGTCACCGTCACCGGCGGC
>JANOPR010000703.1:0-2947 GCA_031421955.1 Burkholderiales bacterium | reverse complement strand
AGCGCGCGAGGTTGTCGCCCTTGCGGAAAGGGAAACCCGTGCCGATCAGCGCCTCGGCCATGCGGATGCGCTTGGAGACGCGCAGCCGGCGGTCATTGAGGAAGGCGCCACGGCCCTTGCTGGCGAAGAAAAGATCGTTGCGCGAAGGGTCGTAGACGACGGCCTGTTCGACCTTGCCGCGAAAGGCGAGCGCAATCGACACCGCGTACACCGGCAGGCCGTGGATGAAGTTGGTGGTGCCGTCCAGCGGATCGATGATCCACAGGTACTCGCTGTGCTTGGCGCCATGCTGGCGGCCCGACTCCTCGGCCAGGATGGCGTGTCCTGGGTAGGCGGTGAGCAGGACCTCGATCACCGCCTGCTCGGCGGCCTTGTCGACCTCGGTGACGAAGTCGTTGACGCCCTTGCTCGTGACTTGCAGGCGTTCCACGTCGAGGGCGGCGCGGTTGATGATCGATCCGGCTGCGCGCGCTGCCTTGACGGCGACGTTGAGCATCGGGTGGAGCGTTTGCGACATGGGGCAACCTGGGAGACGGGGCAGGGATCGATCGGCAGGGAGAAAGAGCGGGCGGTGACAATCGGTACCGCGCCCGACGCGGATCGCGTTCAGGACAGCGCAATTTTAACCGGCCATGCCTGCCCCCCAAATTCCCCTGACCCGCTTCGTGCTCGTCAACACCAGCCACGCCGGCAACGTGGGCGCCGCCGCGCGCGCGATCAAGGTGATGGGTTTCACCGACCTGGTGCTGGTGGCGCCGCGCTATGACGACGTGCTGGGGCACGACGAGGCGTTGGCCATGGCCAGCGGGGCCACCGACGTGCTGGCCGACGCTCGCGTGGTAGCCACGCTGGCCGAGGCGCTGGACGGCATCGCCCATGTCTGCGCCACGGCGATGACGCCGCGCGACTTCGGCCCCCCGACCGCGGCGCCGCGCGAACACTTCAGCGCCCTGGCTACGGCGCCGCCGAACATCGCCTTCGTCTTCGGCAGCGAGCGCTTCGGCCTGGCCAATGACGATGTCTACCGCTGCCACCAGTGCCTGTCGATTCCGGCGGCGCCGGGTTACGGTTCGCTGAACCTGGCGCAGGCCGTGCAGCTGATTGCGTACGAGTGGCGCCAGGCGCTTGGTGGCTATGACGTGACGGCGCGCACGCCCGCCGCGGCTGTGGCCGACGCGCGCGCGGTGCAGGGCCTCCTGGAGCATTGGCGCGAGGCGCTGGAGGCGGTCGGCTACCTCGACCCGGCCGCGCCGAAGAAGCTGATCCCGCGCCTGAACCAGGCCCTCAACCGGGCCCAGGTCACCGACGAGGAAGTGCACATCCTGCGCGGCATTGCGCGTGCCCTTGCGGCGGGCAAGAAATAGCCAGCGCGCCTACACTGGCGCGTCCCCCATCGAGCCCCGCGCCATGTTCAGCCGCCTGCGTGAAGACATCGCCTGCATCCGCGAACGCGACCCCGCCGCGCGTTCGACGTGGGAGGTGCTCACCTGCTACCCGGGCCTGCACGCGCTGGTGCTGCACCGCTGGGCCCATGCCTGCTGGCGCGCCGGGCTGCTGTGGCTGGGCCGCTTTGTCTCGCACCTGGCGCGTTTCTTCACCGGCATCGAAATCCATCCGGGCGCCAAGGTCGGCCGGCGCGTCTTCATCGACCATGGCATGGGTGTCGTCGTGGGCGAGACCGCCGAGATCGGCGACGACTGCACCATCTACCAGGGCGTCACGCTGGGCGGCACGCGGCTCGAGAAGGGCGCCAAACGCCACCCCACCCTGGGCCGAGGCGTCATCGTCGGCGCCAATTCGCAGGTGCTCGGCGGCTTCACGGTCGGCGACGGGGCGCGTGTGGGCTCAGGGGCGGTGGTCGTCAAGGCCGTGCCGCCGGGCGCCACGGCCGTGGGCAACCCGGCGCGCATCCTGCAGGCCGAAGTCGAGGCCGCGCGCGAAGAGGCAGCGTCACGCATGGGTTTCTCGGCTTACGGCGTGACGCAGGGCGACGACCCCGTGGCGCAGGCCATGAAAGGCCTGATCGACAACGCCGGCGGCCATGAGCACCAGATCGCGCTCTTGTGGCAGGCGATCGAAAAGCTGTCCAAGCGCTCGCGCGAACTGCCTGACGAGAACTGCGTGCCGCAGGATGCACAGACCGGCGAGTCCTTCGACGCCGAGCGCTTGAGCCGCCTGGTCAAGTAGGGCGCGGCCCATCGATTCGGCACAGGCTGCGCTGCCCGCGCCAGCGTGCAGCCAGTGGCTCGCCACATGCAGTGCAAGCGCTTGCCGAGCCTTCGCTCGTCGTGCTGTACTTCGGGTCCTTGCGTCAGGGAGAGCTGCCACGGGCCGTTTCGTCATCGCCGCGCTCAGCCCAAAGCCCGGCAAAGAGGCTGCGCTGGCCAAGGTCGTTGAGAAGCATTGGGGCGTTTTGCAGGCGGAGGGCCTGGTCACGGATCGGCCACGCTATGCCATGCAAACCGCGGCGAGCCGCCTGCCCACTCAGGCCGACACTGCTGGCGCGCCGGTGCTCACTTTGGCGCGGTCTCGCGCCAGTTCCTCGCGCATCGTGATGGCGCGGAACCAGACCGTCACCGCGCTCGAGGTGAGGACGATGAACAGCGAGTACAGCACCGGGATCAATAGCACCTGCTGCTGCATCTCGCCCGAGAATGTCAGGACCACGATCAGGATGCCAAGCGGGCCGTTCTGGATGCCCATTTCCAGCGCGATCGTGCGCGAGCGTCGCCTGTCCTGGCGCACAAGGCGCGCGAAGATGTAGCCGACGGCGAAGCCGAACACCCCCACGCCGATGGCGCCGAAGTAGACCTGCCACGGCGTGGCGGCGAGCAACTGGTGGTTGCGCGGCACCCACGTGACCAGCAGGAACAGGATGACGAAGATGCCGAGCGCGCCGCCGACCAGTTCGAGGATGGCGCCGACATTCGGATTCCACTTGCGCAGC
>JANOPR010000702.1:0-2030 GCA_031421955.1 Burkholderiales bacterium | reverse complement strand
CTGTTGCAACTCGTTCTTGAGCTTTTGGAGCCCACGAACAGTAATGGGAACGGTGGCCATGGTCGTGATCGGAGCTCGGGTCAGGTCTGAAACGAAGCCGCCGCCCGTGTCCGTACAGGACCGTTGGCGGCGGGAGACTGCCGCGATTCTAGTGCAGCAACTGCGCGTGCAGCTCCTGCAACGCCATCACGCCGAAGTCCTGCTGGTGCTTGAGTGCCTCGGTAGCCGCCTCGCATCCGGCCATCGTCGTGTAATAGGTCACTCGATTGGCCAGGGCCGCTGTACGGATATAGCGTGAGTCTGCGATGGCCGCCCGCGTTTCGTCCACCGTCGTGAAAACCAGCTGCACATCGCCCGCCTTGATCAGGTCGGCGATATGCGGACGTCCGTCCATGATCTTGTTGACCATGGTCACGGGGATCCCCGCGGCTGCGATTGCAGCGCCGGTGCCCCTGGTGGCCGCGACGACATAGCCAAGTTGGTGCAGGTCGGCCGCGACCTTGACCGCACGATCGCGGTCGTTCCTTTTCACCGTAATGACCACGGTGCCCTTGGCGGGCAAACGCGAACCCGCGCCGAGCTGACTCTTGAGCATCGCTTCGCCAAAGCTCGAGCCCACGCCCATGACCTCGCCGGTCGAGCGCATCTCGGGCCCGAGAATCGGATCGACGCCGGGGAACTTGTTGAACGGGAAGACTGCCTCCTTGATGCTGAAGTAGGGCGGAATCACCTCGTGGGGCGCGCGCCCATCAGGGCCCTTCTGCCCGTCAAGACGCTGCCCCGCCATGCAACGCGCCGCGATCTTGGCCAGTGGCTGGCCGGTGGCCTTGCTGACGAAGGGAACCGTGCGCGACGCGCGCGGATTGACTTCGAGCACGAAGATCACGGCATCATCGCCTTCGCCCTGGATCGCAAATTGCACGTTCATCAGGCCGACGACCTTCAGCGCCTTGGCCATCAACGTGGTCTGGCGCCGCAACTCGTCCTGCAATGCCGGCGGCAAGGTGTACGGAGGCAGCGAACAGGCCGAATCGCCGGAGTGCACGCCCGCCTGTTCCACGTGTTCCATGATGCCGCCGATCATCACGTCGACGCCATCACTGATGCAGTCGACATCGACTTCGATCGCATCGTCGAGAAAGCGATCCAGCAGCACCGGCGACTTCTCGGAGACACGCATGGCCTCGCGCATGTAGCGCTCGAGGTCCTTGTCTCCATGCACGATTTCCATCGCACGGCCACCCAGCACGTAGCTCGGCCGCACGACCAGCGGGTAGCCGATTTCCTGCGCCAATTGCAGCGCAGCCTCTTCCGTGCGCGCGGTGCGGTTGGGTGGCTGGCGCAAACCGAGCTCATGCAGCAGCTTCTGGAAGCGCTCGCGGTCCTCGGCCATGTCGATCGAGTCCGGGCTGGTGCCGATGATCGGCACGCCCGCGCGCTCGAGATCCAGTGCCAGCTTCAGCGGCGTCTGGCCACCGTACTGCACGATCACGCCCACCGGGCGCTCTTTGTCGACGATCTCGAGCACATCTTCCAAGGTCACAGGTTCGAAGTACAGGCGATCGCTGGTGTCGTAGTCGGTTGAGACCGTCTCCGGGTTGCAATTGACCATGATGGTCTCGTAGCCGTCTTCGCGCATCGCCAGGGCCGCATGAACGCAGCAGTAGTCGAACTCGATGCCCTGGCCGATGCGGTTGGGGCCGCCGCCGAGCACCATGATCTTCTTCCTCGCGGTCGGCTCGGCCTCGCACTCATCCTCATAGGTCGAGTACAGGTAGGCGGTCTGGGTGGCGAACTCTGCCGCGCAGGTATCGACACGCTTGTAGACGGGCCGCACACCCAGCGCATGACGCGTCCCGCGCACGGCATGCTGATGTGTGGCAAGCAGCTTGGCCAGGCGGCGGTCCGAGAACCCCTTGCGCTTCAAGGCATGCAGCGCATCGCGGTCGAAGTCGGCGAGCGTCTTCTTCTCGACCTCGAGCTCGGTCTTCACCAGGTCCTCGATCTCGGCGAGGAACCACGGGTCGATC
>JANOPR010000701.1:0-1743 GCA_031421955.1 Burkholderiales bacterium | reverse complement strand
GCCTGTGGCCGACAACAAGACCAGCGAAGGCCGTGCGAAGAATCGCCGCGTCGAGATCGAGATCGTCGGTACGCGCACGCGCAGGTAACCGGTTCTCCGGTCTTGCAGCACAGACCCCGCTTCGGCGGGGTTTTTCGTTGTCTGGGCCGTCAATCGTTAGGATCGCAGGATGACCGTCAACGCCGACCCGCAGGAACTGGCCAAGTTCAGTGAACTCGCCCACCGCTGGTGGGACCCGACCAGCGAGTTCAAGCCCCTGCACCAGATCAACCCGTTGCGGCTCGAATGGATCGAGCGGTTGGTCGGCACCTCGGGCGTGCGCGGCAAGCAGGTGCTGGACGTCGGCTGTGGCGGCGGCATCCTGGCCGAGGCCATGGCCCGCCGCGGGGCGACGCATGTGCTTGGCATCGACCTCGCGGAGAAACCGTTGAAGGTGGCGCAGCTTCACGCGCTTGAGGCGGGCATTGGCAACATTGACTACCGCGAAGTCGCAGTCGAGGCACTGGCCATTGATCAGCCGGCCACCTTCGATGTGGTGACCTGCATGGAAATGCTCGAGCATGTACCGGACCCCGCGTCGGTCGTGCGCGCCTGCGCAACCCTGGTCAAGCCCGGTGGTCAAGTCTTCTTCTCGACGATCAACCGCAACGCAAAGGCATTTCTTCTTGCCATCGTTGGCGCCGAGCATGTCCTGAACCTGCTGCCCAAGGGGACCCACGAGTACGCCAAGTTCGTCCGGCCCAGCGAACTCGCGCAGGCCTGCCGCGATGCCGGTCTGCAAGTCGAGGTCATGCGTGGCATGCAGTACAACCCGTTGAGCGATCGCTACTGGCTGTCGGATGACACGCGTGTCAACTACATGTTCGGCTGCCGATTGCCTGCGCAATGAGCTTGGCAGCACGCATGGTGCTGTTCGATCTCGACGGCACCTTGATCGACAGCGCGCCGGACCTCGCCGCGGCTGCCAACGCGATGCGCGTGGCGCGGCGCCTGGAGGCTCTGCCGCTGTCGGCGTTGCGACCCATGGTTGGCTCGGGCGCGCGCGGGATGATCGGCACCGCCTTGGGGGTCCACCCCGGTGACGCGAGCTTCGAATCGCTGCGCCAGGAGTTTCTGGATCGCTATCAGGTGGGGTTGCTTGACCGCACTGCGGTGTTTGCCGACATGGTGCCGGTGCTCGAGAGCCTTGAGGCTGCAGGCACGCGCTGGGGCATCGTGACCAACAAGGCCGAGCGCTTTGCCTGGCCCGTCATCGACGGCTTGAGCTTGAGCGCCCGTGCCGCCGTTGTCATCTGCGGCGATACGACGCCCCATAGCAAGCCGCATCCGGCGCCGCTGCTTGAGGCCGCGCGCCGTGTGGCCACCGATCCCTCGCTGTGTGTCTACGTCGGTGACGACCAGCGCGATGTTCAGGCCGGTCGCGCGGCGAGCATGTTGACGCTGGCTGCTGCCTGGGGCTACCTGGGCCACGGCGAGCCGATTGACACCTGGGGCGCGCACGCTGTACTTGCCAATCCGGCAGCACTCTTGCAATGGCTGCAAGTGGCCTAAACTACGGGCTCTGGGGCCGACCTGGTTTCGACGTGGGTTCGGATCCGACGTAGGGCATGCCGAGCACCAGTTCGCTCGTAAATCCACTGGAAACAAAGTAACTGCGAACGATCAAACGTACGCACTCGCCGCTTAAAACCGGTGAGCCTCTCAACGGCAGGCCGATGGGCCGGGTTGAAGGTCGCAAGACCA
>JANOPR010000700.1:0-7662 GCA_031421955.1 Burkholderiales bacterium | reverse complement strand
CCAGCGCAGGGCCGCTCCCAAGCGGCCTGAGCTCCCCTTGGGGGGCGCGAGCACAGCGAGCCAGGGGTTGTCAGCGCGCCAGCGCAGGGCCGCTCCCAAGCGGCCTGAGCTCCCCTTGGGGGGCGCGAACGAAGTGAGCTTTGGGCTGCCATCTCAGTCTCCGCCCCAAGGATTGGTCACCGCCAGGCCGCAGCCCTCGAAGTCGGATACGTTGCGTGTGGCGACGCCCAAACGGTGGCTCAGGGCAATCGCCGCAATCTGGCCGTCGAACTGGGAGATCGGTGTGCCTGCGCGGCGCCGGGCAGCCACGACGACGGCGTAGTTGGCTGCGCAGCCTGAGTCGAACGGCAGGATGCGGCCGGCAAAGTCTTCGAGGAACATCGCCTCGAGAGCCTGCTCAAGCTGTTGACGGCGCTTGCCGGCAGGTAGCAGACGTGCTGCGAGCATCATCTCCGCTTGCGTCACCGCGCTCACGCACAAGGCACTCGCAGGCTGTGATGCAACCCAAGCGAGCACGGCCGAATCAGGATGCGCGCGCAGGAGTTCGGAGAGCACGTTGGTATCGAGCAGGATGCTCATTCGCGTCGCTTCGCACGCCCCCGGGCTTTGGCGGGCGCGGTACGAACGGCCTTCGAGACTTTATCGAAGCTTGGCGGGGCTCGGACGGGCTCGCGCTTGGGTACGCTCAATTCCACATCCCCCAGGCCGACAAACCGAGCACGGACGCGAGCGGCCAGATCCGTGGCGAGAACAGTGGGCTCAAAAAGAGCAGCACGCAGTATCTGCCGCGCCTCTTCTTCCATCGAGCGGTTCCGACTCGCAGCGCGCATACGAAGATTGCGCTTGAGTGACTCGTCCAGGTCGCGAATGGTGAGTGTGGCCACGTGGAATCTCCCGCTGTAGTTGCATTGTACTCAATGCTTTCATTGACAGCACACACGCGCCAGCAAGGGGTCGCAGTGAAAGTCCGCATGGACTCGGGTCAGTCCACCGGCGCCGGTGCCTCCCGCACCGGGTCGCGCGGTCGCGACCCAAACTGCGCCAGCGCCACGCCGGCCAGCGTCAGCGCTGCGCCGCCGAGCTTGATGGCGGTGTAGCGTTCCCCGGTGAGCCACCAGGCGACCAGGCCGGCCACCGGCGGCATCAGGTACATCAGCGGCGCCGTGCGCGCCACGCCGCGCACGGCGTTGGCCCAGCCCCAGACCAGCCAGCCGAGAAAGGCCGACACCAGCACCGCCCACAGCGTGGCCGCCCAGATCAGTGGCGGTACCTGGGTCCAGTCGACGGCCAGTCCCGCAGGCAGGCTGATCAGGACCACGGGCGCACTGCCAAGCAGCGTCGCGTACGTCATTACGAGCACGCCGCCGTGGCGCTCGATCAACGGCTTGGCAGCCACCGTGTAGTAGGAGAAGAACGAGGCGGCGAAGAGCAGTGTCTGGTCGCCGCCGCTGGCACGCCAGCGGCCGTCGAGCAGCTTGTCGTACAGGAACACCAGCACGCCGGCCACGGCGACGCCCACGCCGACCACCTGCGCGCGGCTGAGCGTCTCCAGCCGGTACCAGCGCAGGATCAGCAGCGTGAATACCGGGCCGCAGGCCAGGATCAACGAACTCGAAAACGCGGTCGACCAGTGGATGCCGTGCGTCACCAGCCCGACATGCACCAGGTGCCCGGCCAGCCCGAGCTTGAGCAGGGCCAACCACTCGCTGCGCGGCAGGCGCGGCCAGTGCAGGCCATGGTGCGCACACAGCAGCAGCGCGGCGGCCAGCGGCATGATCAGGTAGCGCGCAAACAAGAAGCCGCCCGGCTGCAGGACCGTAAAGGCGAGCTTTTGGACGCTGAAGTTCGCGCCCCAGACGACGATCAGCGCGAGCGCGGCCCACAGCGCGTGGCGGCTGCGGCGGGCGTCGGCGTCATGCATGGGCGTTTTGCGATGCTGGCATGGGCAGCCAGTGTCCACCACAACGACCCGCCATCAAGCCGCCTGTCGCACAGGCCGACGCAGCACGCCGGTGGTCATTGCCGTGCCCAGCAGGATCACCGCGCAGCCGATGCCCATCGCAGGTGTCACGGCCTCGCCGAGGAACAGGGCGCCCCACAGCACGCCGAACAAGGGCAGCAGGAACGTGACCGAGATCGCGCGGGCGGCGCCGAGCTTGGCGATCAGGCGAAAGTACAGCAGGTACGCCAGCGCCGTGCACAGCAGCGCCAGCCCGGCGACGCTGGACCAGGCGGTGGCGCTGGGTGCCGCTGCGGGCCACAGCCACCACGCCGGCAGCACCAGCACCAGCGTCGCGGCAAGTTGGCTGCCCGTGGCGACTGCCAGCGGCGGCGCATCGGCCAGTCGGCGCTTGGCGTAGTTGGCGGCAAAGCCGTAACACAGCGTCGCAGCCAGGCAGGCGGCGATGGCGACCACCGCACTGACCCCATGTTCGCCCGGCTTGATGCTGGCCTTGTCCCAGGCCAGCCAGAGCACGCCTGCGAAGCCGATGCCCAAACCGGCCACGCGCATGCTTGTGAGCCGGTCGCCGAGCCAGACCCAGGCAATCAAGGCGCCCCACAGCGGCGCGGTGGCGTTGAAGATCGACGACAGGCCGGCATTGATGGCCAGCGCGGCGACGCTGAATAGCACGAAAGGCAATGCTGAATTGACCACGCCGACCAAGGCAATGGCCCGCCAGTGCCTGCGCAGCGTCGCAAACTGGCCGTACCACGCCAGCAGCGGCAGCAGCACCAGCGTGGCGCCACCGACGCGCAGCGCACTCAGCGCGACCGGGCCGAACTCGGCCGCGCCCAGGCGCATGAACAGGAACGAGGCGCCCCACAGTGCGGCCAGCAGCAGTAACTCGAAGACATCGCGCGACCTCATGCGAGAAGTACGCCTTCGTGCTTGAGCAGGGCGAGCTTGCGCTCGAGGCCGCCGGCGTAGCCGGTGAGCGAGCCGTCACGGCCGATCACGCGGTGGCAGGGCACGATGATGCTCAGCGGATTGCGGCCGATCGCCGCACCTGCCGCGCGGGCCGCGGCCGGGTTGCCGGCCTGCGCGGCAATTTCGCCGTAGGTGCGGGTGTGGCCGCAGGCAATCTGGCGCAGTGCGCGCCAGACGGTCTGCTGGAAGGGCGTTCCCTGCGGATCCAGAGCGATGTCCTGGGGGGCGCGCCCAGACCAATATGCGACCAGCCAATTGCGCGCGGCTGCGATATGCGGGTGTTGCGCATCGACGGGCACATCGAAATCGCCCGGGTGGTGTGCTTGCGCAGCGAACCACAGGCCCGCCAGGCCGTGCACCGTGGCCAGCGCGGTGAGCGGGCCCAGAGGCGAGGCGATCTCGGCCTGCGCGACGAAGGCCGTCGGGTCGGTGGGCAAGGGTGTCGGTTGGCTCATGCTTTGTTCTCCAGAGACTGCCACAGTCGCATCACGGCGTAGGCGCGCCATGGCCGCCAGGCCTGGGCCCGTGCGTCGACCGCCTTGAGGCTGCGCGTGCCCAGCGCATTCATCACGCCGATGTCGCTGGCCGGAAAGGCGTCTGGCCAGGCCAGGGCGCGCATCGCGATCAGCTGCACCGTCCACTCGCCGATGCCGGGCAGGGCCCGCAGGGCGTCGAGCGTGGCGGCCATGGGTGCCCCGGCATGCAGTTCGATGTGCCCCGCATGCACCTGCGCAGCCAGTGCCTGCAAGGCCCCGACGCGTTGGCGCACGATACCCAGGCGGCCGATCTCGTCGGGCGTGGCTTCGGCGATGCGCTGCGCCGATGGGAACAGGCGATTCAGGTCGGCAAATGGCGTCGGCAGCGACTCGCCCAGCGACTCGACCAGCCGGCCGGTCAGCGTGCGTGCCGCGGCGACGCTGACCTGCTGACCCAGGATCACGCGCACGGCAATCTCGAAGCCGTCGAGTCCGCTGGGCACGCGCGTGCCGGCCGCGCCCGGCAGATCGGCCAGCGCGGCTTCGACCGGCGCCGGATCGGCGTCCAGATCCAGCCCATGGCGCAGGCGCTGAACGACCGCACCGAGCGCAGGCGCCAGGCTCGGCGACAACACGACCTCGAGTTCGTGGCGATCGACGACAAAGCGCGCCGCCAGCCAGCCGCGCAGCGTCTGGCCCTGGTGCGGCAGCGACAGCGTGCGGCGCAGCGCGCGCGCCGCGACATCGACGGCCTCGACACCGGCCACGCAGCGGGCCGCGAAGAAGCCGATCACGCCGTCGACGTCAAATGGCGGGCGGTAGGCCAGCCGCAGCGTCGGCCCGACCAGCGCGTCGCGTGCGGCGGTGCGTTGCGGGCGGGCGCGGCGCAGTGCGCTCGGGCTGAGCCTGTAGTGGTCGGCGAAGGCCGCATTGAAGCGGCGCTGGCTGCCAAAGCCGGTGGCGAGCGCGATGTGCGTGATCGCCAGTTCGGTGTCCGTCAGCAGTTGCTTGGCAAGCAGCAGGCGTTGCGTGGTCAGGTAGTCGATCGGCGTGACGCCGTGTGCGGCCAGGAAGATGCGCCGCAGGTGCCGATCCGTGACGCCCAGGCGCGCTGCAACGGCGGGGATCGCCACCGCGTCACCGTGGCGCGCGGCCTGCACCAGCATGCGCGCCGCATGCTGCGCCAGCACATTGGGCGAGTCGACCAGCGCCAGCCCCGGCGCCAGCTCGGGGCGGCAGCGCAGGCAGGGCCGAAAGCCGCCCTGCTCGGCGCTGGCGGCATTGGCATAGAAGCGGCAGTTCTCGCGCCGCGGCAGGCGCACGCGGCACACCGGACGGCAGTAGATGCCGGTCGAGGTGACGCCGACGAACAGCCGGCCGTCGAAGCGGGCGTCATGCGTTTGCAGGGCACGGTAGGCGGCGGCGTCGTCGAGCGGCATGCCCGCATGATAGGCACGAAGGCGGCCGCGACTGGCCGTTTTCGGACCTGTGCCTGCGGCGTGCCTACATGGCCTTGAACAGCGACACGTAGGCCCGGCTCACCGGCAGCTCATGCGCGTGGCCGCGCAGGCGCAGGAACAGCCGGCTGGCCTCGTCGCGCCGGGTCCCGGCCAGGTGCTTGAGGTTGACGATCGTCGAGCGGTGCACCTGCGTGAACTGCGCCGGGTCGAGTTGCGCCACCAGTTCGTGAATCGGGGTGCGGATCAAGTGTTCGGCGGCGGCGGTCTGCACACAGGTGTACTTTTCGTCGGCATGGAAGAACAGCACGTCGTCGACGCTGATCTGGTGCGTCAGCTCGCCGCTGCTTGCGCGCACCCAGCACAGGCGCTCGGCAGCGGGCGCGTTGGGCAGCAGGCGCCGGATCGCCGCGGCCAGGCGATCGTCGTCGTGGGCCGGCGTGGCGGCCATTGCCCGCTGCAGGCGTTCGACCGTTTGCTGCAGGCGTTCGGTCTTGACCGGCTTCAAGACATAGTCGAGTGCCTCCTGCTCGAAGGCCCGCACGGCGTATTCGTCAAAGGCAGTGACGAAGACGACCTGCGTGCGGCCCTCGATGCCCTGGGCCACTTCGAGCCCGGTCAACCCCGGCATCTGGATGTCCAGGAACGCCAGGTCGGGCTGGAGTGCGGCAATCTGCTCGGCAGCCTCGATGCCGTTGCGCGCGATCGGCGTGAACTCCAGCACCGGCCACAGTGCGGCGAGCTGGGTCTGCAGATGGCGCGCGAGATGAGGCTCGTCGTCGGCGATCAACGCCAGCGTCATGTCGGACTCCCGCCGAAGGGCAAGCGCAGCGTCGCCACGGTGCCGGGGTGCGCGGCCTCAACGGTCAGTGAACCTGCGGCGCCGTAATGCGTGCGCAGACGCTGGCGGATATTTTCCACCGCCACGCCATTGCCTGGCTCGCGGCGCCGTGGGGCGTCGGGCCCGAGGCCGTCGTCGGCGACCGTCAGCACCAGGGCGTCGCCCTCGCGGCGCGCCTGCACGCGAACCTCGCCGCCCTCGACCTTGGGCTCCAGGCCGTGGTGGATCGCGTTCTCGATCAGCGGCTGCAGCAGCAGCGGCGGCAATGCGGCCTGGCGCGTGTCGGCATCGACCTCGATGCGAAAACGCAGGCGCTCGTCCATGCGCAGCTGCAGCAGCCGCAGGTAGGCCTCGGCCAGTTCGAGCTCGCGGCCCAGGGTGCTGTCGCCGTGCCGCAGGCTGCCCAGCGACGAACGCAGGTAGTCGGTGAACGATTCGAGCATCAGTTTGGCGCGTGCGGCGTCGGTGTCGATCAGCGTCAGCACGTTGGCCAGGGTATTGAACAGGAAGTGTGGCTCCATCTGGCCCTGGAGCAGGCGCAACTGCGCTTCGGTGGCGCGCTTTTCGGCCTCGTGTTGGCGCGCCTTGGCATTGAAGAACAGGAAGATGAAGAAGCTGATGCACAGCGCCAGCACCGCGCTGCCCACCAGCTCGCGCGGGTGGCTGATGCGCACCCAGCCGGCCGCGTCCTGGCCGATCAGCCAGACGCCCAGGGGCCAGCCGATCGCCAGGCCGATCAGGGGCAACGCATTGAAGAACAAGGCCTTGCCGCCACGGCTGAAACGCCGGATCCTGGCGGCGCCGACGAGCGCAATGCCGACCATGAAGAGCAGGTGAATCGTGACCGCGATCGTCAGGGAGACGACGAAGTTGATGCTGTACCACTGCTTCCAGGCTGCGAGGCTGGCCCAGTTGCTGCCACCGCGGCTGGCATGGAAACCGAACCCGATGATCGTGAATGCGAGTGCGATGCAGGCCGCGAACAGCAGGGTCCACAGCCACGGCAGCCACACGGGCCCGACGCGTTCCAGCGGCCCGCCGAGCCAGTTTTTCCAGGAGTGGGACAGGACGTCGCGGTCGATCTTCATGCGTTGCAGTGTAGGCAGCGGCGCGGGTTCCCGGCAGGGCGCGGGCGACGGTTCGACAGCCGATGCGATGAACGGTCAGCGGCGCGGCAGGCCCTGCCTACAATCCCGCCAACAGCAAGGGAGCCGAGGATGAAAGTTGCCGCATCGATCTTCAAGGCCTACGACATTCGAGGGGTCGTCGGTGAGACCATCGACGCGACGTTTGCCGAGCATCTGGGGCGCGCCTTCGGCAGCGAGGCGATTGCCGCTGGCGAGAAAGCGGTCGCGGTCGGCCGCGACGGCCGCTTGTCGGGCCCGGCTCTGGTGGCGGCCTTGGCACGCGGGTTGGCGTCGACGGGCCTGGACGTGGTCAACATCGGCGCCGTGACCACGCCGATGCTCTATTACGTGGCCGCCACGCGCGGCGAGCACGGCTGCCGCTCGGGCATCATGGTCACGGGCAGCCACAACCCGAAGGACTACAACGGCTTCAAGATGGTGCTGGCGGGCCGCGCGATCTACGGCCAGGACATCCAGGGCCTGCGCGAGCGCATCGAGGCCGACCGCTACACCCAGGGCCGCGGCCGCACGGCGCGCATGAACATCCTCGCCGAGTACCGGCAGCGCATCGTCAGCGACGCCAAGCTGTCGCGCCGAATGAAGATCGTGGTCGACTCGGGCAACGGCATTCCCGGCGCGTCCGCGCCAGGCATCCTGCGGGCGCTGGGCTGCCAGGTGCGCGAGATGTATTCCGAGGTCGACGGCAACTTCCCCAACCACCACCCCGACCCGAGCAAGCCCGAGAACCTGGCCGACCTGATCCGCACCGTGAAGAGCAGCGGTGCCGAGATCGGTCTGGCGTTCGACGGCGATGGCGACCGTCTCGGCGTGG
>JANOPR010000699.1:0-2003 GCA_031421955.1 Burkholderiales bacterium | reverse complement strand
TCCAGCCGCTGCCCTGCTGGGCGTCGGTCCAGATCAGCGCGATGCCACCCGACAGGATCATCGCCAGCCGATACCCGGCCACCGCCAGCGAGGCGCCCAGGCCGCGCTCGTGGGCCGGCAGCAGGTCGGTGCGGTAGGCGTCGATGACCACATCCTGCGAGGCCGACATGAACGCCACCGCCACCGCCAGCAGCGCGAAGGCCTGCGTCGCGCCCTTGGGCGAGATGCCGGCCAGCACGAACAGCAGCAGCGCCAACAACAACTGCGTGGCCACCAGCCAGCCGCGCCGCCGGCCCAGCCAGGGCAGGTCGATGCGGTCCATCAGCGGCGCCCACAGGAACTTGAAGGTGTAGGGCAGGCCCACGAGACTCAGAAAGCCGATCGTCGCCAGGTCCAGCCCTTCCATCGACAGCCAGGCCTGCATCGCCTGACCGGTCAGCGCCAGCGGCAGCCCCGAGGCGAAGCCGAGCACGGCCACGACGAACAGGCGGTGCAGCACGGCCAGTCGCTGCAGGGGCGTGCGCGGGTGCGCGGCGGCAGCGGGGGGGACGGGCGGCATCGGGGGGATTCTAGGCAGCCTGCCTAGAATGCCCGCAACGAGGGAGGTGGCCAGTGCCGCTCAGTTGGAACGACATCAAGGGCCGCGCGATTGCGTTCGCCAAAGAGTGGGGCCATGCCAGCGACGAGCGCGCGCAGTCGCAATCGTTCTGGATCGAGTTCTTCGCCGTCTTCGGCCTGAGTTCGCGCCGCGTGTCGAGCTTCGAGCACGCGGTCAAGAAGCACGGCGGCGGGCAAGGCTTTGCCGACCTGTTCTGGCCCGGCATGTTGCTCATCGAGCACAAGTCGCGCGGCAAGAGCCTGGACCGCGCCTTCGACCAGGCGCTCGATTACTTTCCCGGCATCAAGGAGCGCGACCTGCCGCGCTACGTGCTGGTCTGCGACTTTGCGCGCCTGCGCCTGACCAACCTCGACAGCGGCGACGAAGTCGAGTTCGCCCTCAAGGAACTGCACAAGCACATCCGCCGTTTCGGCTTCATCGCCGGCTACCAGGTGCAGCAGATCAAGCCGCAGGACCCGGTGAACCTGCGCGCCGCCGAGCGCATGGGCAAGCTGCACGATGCGCTGAAGGCCAGCGGCTATGGACAGGAATGCGGCCCGGCAGGCGGGCCGCCGGGCCACGCGCTCGAAGTGCTGCTGGTGCGCCTGCTGTTCTGCCTGTTCGCCGACGACACCGGCATCTTCCAGCCGGCGCAGTCCTTCCGCGCCTGGGTCGAGGAGCGCACGGCGGCTGACGGCAGCGACCTCGGGCCGCAACTCGCGGCACTGTTCCAGGTGCTCAACACGCCGGAGGACAAACGGCCGCGAACGCTCGACGAGCAGCTCGGCGCCTTCCCCTACGTCAACGGCGCGCTGTTTGCCGAAGCGCTGCCGCTGTCGGCCTTCGACGCTGCGATGCGCGAACGCCTGCTCGATGCCTGCGCCATCGACTGGAGCGCCATCAGCCCGGCCATCTTCGGCGCGCTGTTCCAGAGCATCATGAAGGCCCAAGAGCGGCGCAACCTGGGCGCGCACTACACCAGCGAAGAGAACATCCAGAAGCTGATCAAGCCGCTGTTCCTCGACGCACTGTGGGCCGAGTTTCACAAGGTCAAGGGCAACCGCAACCGGCTGTTCGAGTTCCACAAGAAGCTGCGCGGCCTGAACTTCCTCGACCCGGCCTGCGGCTGCGGCAACTTCCTCGTCATCACTTACCGCGAGCTGCGCCTGCTGGAACTCGAAGTGCTGCGCGCCGCTTACGGCAGCGGCCAACAGACGCTCGACGTGCACCAGCTGATTGCCATCGACGTCGACCAGTTCCACGGCATCGAGATCGAAGAGTTTCCGGCCCAGATCGCGCAGGTGGCGCTATGGCTGATCGACCACCAGATGAACCTCGCCGTGAGCGTTGAGTTCGGCCAGTACTTCGCGCGCATTCCGCTCAAGGCCACGCCGCACATCGTGCA
>JANOPR010000698.1:0-3820 GCA_031421955.1 Burkholderiales bacterium | reverse complement strand
GCCGAACTCGACCGAGGTGTTGTTCTCCGGCCCGGCCACCGACTGATTGTTGAACGCACTGGCCCCTTGCACGCTCGAGCCGCGGAATCCGGTCGCCGCGCGCGCGTAGAGGTTGACGTTCTTGTCCAGGGCGTAGGTGCCGCTGAGATCCCAATTGAGCTTGCTGTCGCTGGGCGATGCGCTCAAGGGCCCCAGGGCGCCGAGTTGGGCCAGCGTGCACTTGGGCGGCACCGGAATGATGCCCAGCGTGGGCCCGATGCAGGGTGCGAAGCCGCTGTTGTTGTAGTCCTCGACATTGAAGGTCTTCTTGTCCTTCGTGTAGCGCAGGCCGGCGCGCAGCTTCAACTGCGGGCTGAGCGCGAAATTGACCGCGCCGAACAGCGCGACCGCGTCGTTCGTCTGCTTCACGCGCAGGTAGCCGTCCTGCGCGCCTCCAGCGAGCGAGTCGTAGCTGAAGCTCTCGATCTTGTAGTCCTCGCGGAAGAAGAACACGCCGGCCTGCCAACTCATCGGGCCGCTACCGGCGGACTCGAGGCGGAACTCCTGCGTCCACTGGTTATGCGTGGGGATGCCGTCGGCCGACTCTACGGGGAAGGGGATCACGCCCGGGCCCGAGGCGCCGGGCGGCAGGAACGCAGCGCCGAAGCCGCCGTCGATGTCGCCGCGGCTCAAGGCCTTGATCTTCTCGAAGCCGGTGATCGAGTGCAGTTCCAGATTGCCCAGGCTCCACCGCAGGCGCAGATTGGCCCCGACGTTCTGCAGTTCGGACGCATTCATCCCGTCGGTCGAGATCTGGCGCGCATTGAAGCCGGGGACGAGGTCGTTGGTGCCGGGCTGGATGATGTTGGCCCGGAACAGCCGCGCCGAACCGTCGAAGTCGCGCGCGTGCACATTGGCCAGAGCACTGAAGTCCTTGCTCGGCTCGACCAGCCACTGCACCCGCAGCGCACTGTCGCGATAGCCCTCGAACTCTTGCGTCAGCCCGGTTGCGACGGTGTTCTTCACCCAATCGTCGCGCGTCTGGTTGAGCAGTGAAATGCGCAGCGCAGAGCTGCTGCTGGCCACGAAGTTCATCGCCGCCTCGGCATTGACGGTCTGCAAGCTGCCGACCGACAGGCTGGCATAGCCTTCATTGCGCCGCAGCGAGGGCCGCACCGAATCGAACTTGACGACACCGGCGGGCGTGTTGCGACCGAACAGCGAGCCCTGTGGCCCGCGCAGCACCTCGATACGGCCGATATCGAAGACCGGGAATCCCTTCAGGATCGGGTTCTCCTGCACCACATCGTCGTAGACCAGCGACACAGGCTGCGAGGCGTTCAGGCGAAAGTCGGTGTTGCCGTAACCGCGCAGATAGAAGCGCGGGAACGCGCGACCATACGAGGACTCGATGTTCAGGCTCGGCACGCGTCCGGAGAGCGCGCGCACGTCCTGGCCGCTGGTGCCCAGCACGTCGAGCAATTCACCCTGCAGCACGCTGACCGAGTTCGGGACCTCCTGCAGGTTCTCGACCCGCCGCTCGGCCGTGACGGTGATGGTGGTGAGCTTGCCGGCCTCGGCCGGCGCCGTTTGCTGCGCCCAGGCGCCGTTGTGCAGCGTGGCAATCGCGGCCAGGGCCAGGGCGTGGCGCACGGCAGGCCGGCGATGCGCTAGGGCGCGAGAGTGAGCGTTCGACATGGTGCCTCCGGGGGTGTGAGGGCCGGCGGGCTGCGCAAGGCGCGCAACACGACGCCGGGACGACAAGGCAGGCATCATCGCGGTGCGCTCGACGGCGGTCCATCCCGCTGTGTATGCCTCCGCCGCCCACTGACGCCACAACGCAACAGAGCCCATCCCGCCATGCTCGACCCCGCTCAACTCGCCCGCTGGCACCGCGACGGCTACCTCGCCATGCCGGGATTCAAGGCTGCCGCCGAGCTCGATGCCGTGCGCGCTCGCAGCCGGGCCATCGTCGAGGCGCTCGACCCGCTGGCCCGGCCGGCGGTGTTCTCCACTCGCGACCGGCCGCAGCTGAGCGAGCAGGCGCTGCGGGCCTCGGCCGACCAGGTGCACTGCTTCTTCGAGGAGGAGGCCTTCGACGCCTCAGGGCAGTTGACGGTGCCCAAGGCGCAGGCGATCAACAAGATCGGCCACGCCCTGCACGACCGCGACCCGGTCTTCGACCGCTTCTCGCGCGGCCCGGCCCTGGCCGAACTGGCGGCTGAACTCGGCCTGGGGCAGCCCCTGCTGATGCAGTCGATGCTGATCTTCAAGCAGCCGCGCATCGGCGGCGAAGTGGTCTGGCACCAGGATGCCAGCTTCCTGGCCACCGAGCCGCAAAGCGTGGTCGGCTTTTGGTTTGCGCTCGAAGACGCCAGGCTCGACAACGGCTGCCTGTGGGTCGAGCCCGGCGGGCACGGCGGGCCGCTGCGCGAGCGCTATGTCCACCGCGACGGCCGGTTGCAGATGGAGGTGCTGGACGCAACACCCTGGCCCGACAAGTCGCAAGCGCAGCCGCTCGAGGTGCCGGCCGGCACGCTGGTCGTGTTCGACGGCCGGCTGCCCCACGCCAGCGGTCCCAACCGCTCGGCGCAGTCGCGCATGGCCTACACGCTGCATGCGGTGGATGCAGCCGCGGCCTGGTCGCCGCTGAACTGGCTGCAGCGGCGTGCGGATGATCCGGCGCGAGGTTTCTCCTGACGATTTCGTGCCGGCACGCCGGCCTGTCGCCGCAACGGCCCCCGATCCCGATGGCGTGACCGCAGCGATGGCATTCCTAGAATCGTTGGACCCCTGCCCATGCCGATGAATGCGCCGCCGCCGTCCGCTCGTCCCGCTGCGCCGAGCGCCGAGCCTGTTGCGGCGCCGCCCGGCCATGCGCTGGCGCTGTGGCGCGTCGAGTTGTTGGGCGGCTTGCGATTGAGTGACGGTGCGCAGCACCTGACCCGCTTGCCCAGCCGCGCCATCACCTGCCTGCTGGCCCGCCTGGCGCTGGCACCGCAGCGCGCTCATGGGCGCGAGGAGCTGATCGAGCTGTTGTGGCCGGGTGTGGCGCTGGAGGTCGGGCGCAATCGCCTGCGGCAGGCGCTGTCGACCTTGAAGAGCATCCTCGAGCCGGCCTCGCGAAGCCCGGCGCAGCCCGTGTTGCAGGCCGACCGCACGCAGGTGCGGGTGGTGCGTGGCGCGCTGGTCTGCGACGTCGCCGAGTTCGAGCAGGCCGCGCGGGCAGGCCGCGTCGCCGCGGCACGGTCGGTCTACCGCGGCGAGCTGCTGCCCGGCTTCTACGATGAGTGCGACGAGCGCCTGCGCCTGTCGGGATTGCACGACCGCTTGCCGTTGCTTGGCGACGCAGCGGGTGGCGCAGCCGCCGACAAGCCGATCGACGCACCCGTCGAGCCGCGCGCGCCGGCGGCCCGCGTCGCGCTGCCGCACTACCTGACGCGCATGTTCGGCGCCGACGAACAAGGCACCCGGCTGCGCAGCCTCGTGCTCGCCCAGCGCTTGGTGACGCTGATCGGGCCCGGCGGCGCCGGCAAGTCGCGCCTGGCCGTCGAGGTCTCGCACTCGTTGCGCGAACATGCGGCCTGGCCGTTGCCGGCGTCGGAGCCGTTCGAGCCGTTCGACCTGATCGCCTTCATTGCGCTGGCGGCCTGTGCCACGCCAGCGCAGGTGCTCGACGCCTTGACGACAACGCTGCACATCGCACCCGGCGCCGACGCGCCGCGCGATGCACTGGTCGCGGCGCTCGCCGGGCGCCGGGTGCTGCTGGTCCTCGACAACTTCGAACAACTGGTCGGCCAGGCCGGCGAGCTGGTGGCGTACCTGCTGTCGGCTTTGCCGG
>JANOPR010000697.1:0-4185 GCA_031421955.1 Burkholderiales bacterium | reverse complement strand
GTGCCGTTGTCGGCAATGAAGGCGTCGTCCATCACGCGCGTCTTGCCGGCCACCTCGGTCAGCGGCACCAATTCGTAGTCGGCCGAGTAGTAGCCGGTGCGCTTGATCGTCACCGAGCCGTCCTGCTGCCCCCACATGGCGTACTGCACCGCTTTCTCGCCGACCTCGCGCGCTTCGCGCGCGTCGACGTCGCTGACGCAGCCGATGAAGCTGCGCTGCAGGTAGCCCAGGGTGTCGCCGCGCACCCGCTTGAGTCCCAGCTTGGCCTTGATCTCCTCGCACAGCAGGTCGGCCAGCGCGCCGCTGCCCGACAGCTGCACATTGCCGTGCGCGTCATGCTCGACCTGCTTGGCCAGCTGCGCCAGGATCGGCTGGCCCGAGGCGTCGTGGATGCCCTCGGAGACGGCGACGACGCAGCGGCCATAGCGCGCCTGGGTGGCCTTGACATCGGCCAGGAACTTGTCGATCACGAAGACGCGCTCGGGCAGGTAGATCAGGTGCGGGCCGTCATCGGGAAACTTCTTGCCCAGCGCCGCGGCCGCGGTCAGGAACCCGGCGTGGCGCCCCATCACCACGGCCACGTACACGCCGGGCAGCGCGGCGTTGTCGAGGTTGGCGCCGGCAAAGGCCTGGGCCACGAAGCGCGCCGCCGACGGAAAACCCGGCGTGTGGTCGTTGGACACCAGGTCGTTGTCGATCGTCTTGGGAATGTGGATGCAGCGAAGCTCGTAGCCGGCCTTGGCCGCCTCTTCATTGACGATGCGCACGGTGTCGGACGAATCGTTGCCGCCGATGTAGAAGAAGTAGCCGATGCCGTGCGCGCGCAGGACCTCAAAGATCTGCTGGCAGTACTTGAGGTCGGGCTTGTCGCGCGTCGAACCCAGCGCCGAGCCCGGCGTGGCGGCCACCAATTCGAGGTTGTGGCTGGTCTCCTGGGTCAGGTCGACGAAGTCTTCGTTGACGATGCCGCGCACGCCGTGGCGCGCGCCGTAGATGCGCTCGACGCCGCCGAAGCGCCGTGCTTCCAGCACCACGCCAGCGAGCGACTGGTTGATGACGGCGGTGGGGCCGCCGCCCTGGGCGACGAGGATCTTGACTGCGGGCATCGATGCTCCTGGCTCATGCAATGAACGTGATTGTGCCCAACGCCGCGGCGGCCCCACACAGGCAGCGCGGCGCCATCAGCCCAGGCACACGCCGATCTGCCGCGCGCAGGCCAGCAGCGGGTGATCCAGCGGCACGGTGCGGCTGCGCCCGGCCACATCGGCCAGCGCCACGCTGCACAGCTTGCCGCCTTGCAGTGCGACCATGCGGTTGAACTCGCCGCGGCGGATCATCATCGCCGCCTCGGTGCCGAGCTGCGTCGCCAGCACGCGGTCGAACGGTGTGGGCGACCCGCCACGTTGCAGGTGGCCGAGCACGGTGGCGCGCACCTCGGCGCTGACCAGCACCTGCAATTGCTGGCGCAGCACATGCGCCACGCCGCCCAGGCGAACCGGGTCGGGCGACGTTTCGAGCCGCTCGGCCACCGTCATCGCCGCGCCTGCGGGTGCGGCACCTTCGGCGATGCAGATCAGCGTCAGGCGACCGCGCTGTTCGCGCTCGCGGCACAGCGCGGCCACGCTCGCGACCGTGTACGGCAGTTCGGGCATCAGGATCACGTCGGCCGCGCCGGCCAGCCCGGCTTCGAGCGCGATCCAGCCGGCGTAGCGGCCCATGGTCTCGAGGATCATCACGCGGCCATGGCTCTGACCGGTGGTTTGCAGGCGCCCGAGCGCGTCGGTCACGGTCGCCACCGCGGTATCGAAACCGAAACTGCGGTCGTTGTGTTGCAGGTCGTTGTCGATCGTCTTGGGCACGCCCACGACCGGCAGGCCCAGCCGCGCGAAGTGTTCGGCAATGGCCATGCTGCCATCACCGCCGATCACGACGAGCGCGTCCAGCCCCAGTTCGCGCGCATAGGCCAGCGCCGCGGCCGACACATCGGCGCCGTCGGCACCGAAGTAGGCGAATGGATTGGCGCGGTTATGGGTGCCCAGGATGGTGCCGCCGTGACCCAGGATGCCGCACACGTCGTCCCAGCGCAGGGGCCTCGAGCGGCGCTCGATCAGGCCGAGAAACCCCTGCTCGATGCCAATGACGTCGGCCCGCGCATGCGCCATCAGCGACTTCGTGACCGCACGGATCACTGCATTCAGCCCCGGGCAATCGCCGCCGCCGGTCAAGACACCGACCCTCATTGCGCCTCCTGATCATCGCCTTGCATCGCGTCCAGTCTAGGCCAGTCGTGCCCGGGCGGCACAATCGCCGCCATCATGGGAACCCTGTACCTCGTGCGCCACGGCCAAGCCTCTCTCGGCGCTGCCGACTACGACCAGCTGAGCGAACTCGGCCGCCAGCAGAGCCAGCGCCTGGGCGCCTGGTTTCACAGCCAAGGCGCGCACTTTGACGCCGTGTTCACGGGCACGCTGCGCCGCCATGCGCAGACCCTGACCGGCGTCGAGCAAGGCCTGCAGGCACGGCACGATGCGGTCGCATTGCCGGGCCTGAACGAGTACGACAGCCAAGCGGTGGTCCGTGCGGTGCACCCGGGGCCGATCGCGCCGGCGAACACGCCCGAGCAGGTGCGCGAACACTTCCGGCTTCTGCGCCTGGGACTGCGCCAATGGATGGCCGCGGCCACCCAACCCGTGGGCATGCCCTCCCATGCCGACTTCGTCGCCGGCGTCGTCGCGGCCCTTGACCGGGTGCGCGACGCGCATGCCGGGCAATGCGTGCTCATCGTCTCCAGCGGCGGTCCGATCGCCACCGCCATCGCCCATGTGCTGGGCCTGGGTGCCGAGGCCACGATCGAACTCAACCTGCACATCCGCAACAGCGCACTCAGCGAATTCAAGGTCGGCCCGAAGCGCCACACGCTGATCACGTTCAACACCCTGCCCCATCTCGACGGCGACCCAAGCTCGGTGACCTACGCCTAGCCTCTATAATTCGCGGCTGTTCAAAGCGCCGGTGTAGCTCAGTTGGTAGAGCAGCGCATTCGTAATGCGAAGGTCGGGAGTTCGACTCTTCTCACCGGCACCATTGGAGTCAAGGATCGGCAGGTTCGCGCTTGCTGACACCTTGCATTCACTGTCCGCCGCGCGACCTGCCCTGCGACGCGGAGCACCGCACCGTGGCATGCGGACGCGGCATTGCACGCACAACAAGATGGCTCCCCCCTCGGACCCCGTGCAGACGGTCTCGCGCGCTTTGGCTGCGGGGATTGCGGCTTCGCGCGTGTGGCGGCTGCTGACGGTGCTGCTCATCGTCGCCGTCAGCTACCTCGCGTTGACGCCCACACCGCCGCCCAGCGTCAACTTCGGTTGGGACAAACTGAACCACGCGCTGGCGTTCACGGCACTCGCCTGTTCTGCTTACCTGGGCCATCCGGCGTCGAGTCGCGCGCGCCTGCTCTGGCTCTGTGTGTTGCTGGCCTTTGGTGGCTTGATCGAGGTCCTGCAGTCATTCATGCCGGATCGGTCCGCGCAGTGGGGCGACTTGCTCGGCGACGCAGTGGGCATCGTCTGCGGCGCAGTCCTGGGCGCCTTCGCGCTGCGTTCAGCGCCCTGGCTGTCGGCACGTTGCCGTTGACGCCAGGCGGCCCGGGACGTCGGCCGCGATGTACGGCACATCCTCATGGCACCGGCGCACCTCGATCTGAGAAGGCGGCACATCCATTGACGGTTTGCGTGAAGCTGCACACGGTTACACCTTGACTTCGACGCGCCAACTGAACCGGCGCTTCCTAGAATTCACTTCGCGCATGCACTTGCGTGAAACCGAACCCATCCATGTCGACCACACCTTTCGAATTCCGACCCTCCGGATCCATCGACTTCGAGCGACTCGAGCCTGCAGCCGTTGCCAAGGAAGTCAACGCCCCGGCCGACGACGGCATCGAGAGAGATCCGCTGTCGATCAACTTCGGCCGCCTGAAGGAACACAAGGCAACTTCGATCGAACGCATGCTGGCAGGAACCACCATCGACTGGTTGGTTGCGTTCCCCGCGTCGTCCCGGCCCAAGGCCCTGTGTGACCGTTATCCGCATGTGGCCAACCGGCTGGCACAGGACTGGTCTCAACCTGCGCGGTCTACGCAGAGCCTGCAGTTGCTGATCGACGACGAGCGCTGGGGCAGCGCCG
>JANOPR010000696.1:0-2400 GCA_031421955.1 Burkholderiales bacterium | reverse complement strand
CGAGCCGCGGTTCTACGCGGTGCTGATCGAGCGCCTCGGTCTGGCCGGGAGTGACTTGCCCGCGCAGCACGACCGCGCGCGCTGGCCCGAGCTGCGCGAACGCTTGGCGACGGGACTGCGCAGCAAGACGCGCGACGAGTGGTGCACCGCCATGGACGGCGCCGACGCCTGTTTCGCACCCGTGCTCGACTTTGCCGAGGCCCGCGTTCACCCACACAACCTGGCGCGTGGCGCACACGTGCGCGTGGACGGCATCGAGCAGCCCGCCCCGGCACCGCGCCTGGGCCGCACACCGGGCGGCGTGCGGCACGGTCCGCCAGGGCGCGGCGTCATGGGACGCGCGGCGCTGGCCGACTGGGGCTTCTCGTCCGCGGAGATCGCGGGCCTGATGGCACTCGGCCTGGGCTGCGCGGACTGAGGCCGCACCCGCCCGTCGGCGGCGCCGCATCCGAACCTGCGGTTGGCGACCCGCACGGCGGTCGGACTTGCACTTTTCGCGCTGCGCCGACGGTGACGACGCTCAAGTCGCACCGATGGTCGCCGAAGACGACCTCGTGGCAAGGCCAGATCGGGCCCCAAGGGATGAAGCATCGATCGAGCAGTGGATGGGCTGCCCGATCGACGCGAGTTGCTCGCGCGTCGGCGCGAGGCAGCTCTTGCGCCGCGCAACGAGCGGCGCAAGCGACTCAAGGCAGCTTGGCCAGGGCCTTTTCAAACTCGCTGGCCGAGAAAGCGCGCAGCGACTTCGAGCGGACATTGCCCTGCGAGGCGATGGCCAGGTTGAACGCAGTCAGCGAGGCTTCGTCGTCGGCCTCGAGCACGCACACCAGGTCGCACTCGCCCAGGGTCCAGTAGACGTCGCGCATGTTGACGCCCATCTTCTTGCCGATCTCCTTGGCCGCGGCGGCCCGCTTGGGGCTGTCCTTGATGCTCTGGATGCCCTTGTCGGTGAAGTTCAGTAGTCCGATGTAGGTGATCATCATCACCCTCCTTCGTAGCAATGCAGGGAGCCGAAGAGCATGTAACCCGAAACGACGCGGCCCCCACGACGCTGCCCGAGGTCATCGCCAGTGGACGGGTCTGGGGTCCGGGGGCGCGGCGGACACGCACGGCATGGCGGTGCGTCGCGGCGGGCGTCAAAGGCATTCGCTGGGCGATGAGGGAAGAAATCCTACGCCCATTGGGCGCAAAGGCAAGGCGGTTGACGCCTCGCGCCTCCCTAGAAGCCAGCGCCTCCTATGCCAGCACGCCCTGCCTGAGCCGCAGCACCCGCGCGCAGCGCGCGGCCAGGGTTTCGTCGTGCGTGACGACGACGAACGCGGTGCCGCGATCGCGCGCCAGCGCAAGCATGGCTTCGAAGACGCCGTCGGCGGTTTCGCGGTCGAGGTTGCCGGTCGGCTCGTCGGCGAACACACAGGCCGGGCGCGAAACCAGCGCGCGGGCGATGGCCACGCGCTGGCGCTCGCCGCCCGAGAGTTCGGACGGGCGGTGCTTGACGCGTTCGGCCAGACCGACACCCGCCAGTGCCTCGGCCGCGCCCGCGCGCGCCTGGGCCAGACTCTGGCGGCGGATGCGCAGGGGCATGGCCACGTTGTCCAGGGCGCTGAACTCGGGCAGCAGGTGGTGGAACTGGTACACGAAACCCAGGTGCTGATTTCGCCAGCGGCCCTGCTCGGCTGCGCCCATGCCCGTCAGTTCGCGGCCGGCGAGCGTCACGCGGCCCGCAGTGGGCGCGTCCAGGCCGCCGAGCAGGTGCAGCAGCGTGCTCTTGCCCGAGCCCGAGGCGCCGACGATGGCCACCGTCTCACCGCGCGCGACGCTCAGATCCACGCCGCGCAGCACATCGACATCGAGCTCGCCGTCGTGGAAGCGCTTGCGCAGGCCGCTGCAGCTCAGCACTTGCTCGGACGCGGACTCAGGCCAGCGCAGGGCCGCTCCCAAGCCTGTCCTGAGCCCCGTCGAAGGGCGGCCTGAGCTCCCCTCGGGGGACGCGAGCGAAGCGAGTTCGGGGCTGTCACTCATACCGCAGCGCCTCGGCCGGGTTGACGCGGCTGGCGCGCCAGCTCGGATAAATCGTGGCAACGAAGGCCAGCAGCAGCGAGATGGCGACGATCGGCACGATATCGGCCCACTGCGGATCGCTCGGCATGCGGCTGATGACGTAGATGCTGGCCGGCAGGAAGCTGGTTGAGAGCAGGCGCTCCAGGGCCGGTACCAGCGTGCCGATGTTGAACGCCACCAGCAGGCCGAGGGCCACGCCGGCCGCCGTGCCGGCGATGCCCGAGGTGGCGCCCTGGATCATGAAGATGCGCATGATCGCACCGGGGCTGGCGCCGAGCGTGCGCAGGATGGCGATGTCGGCGCGCTTGTCGGTGACGGTCATCACCAGGGTGCTGACCA
>JANOPR010000695.1:0-7244 GCA_031421955.1 Burkholderiales bacterium | reverse complement strand
GCCCTGCTGCACGCGCAGCGCGATCGAGCGGCGGATGAAGTCGTAGTCGACGACTTCGTCGAGCTCGTCGGCCTTCGGCGTGGACAGCGCCAGCGGCACGTAGAGGTCGACATTGATCAGCACGCGCTGCTCACCGCGTTTCTCGAAGTCGTGCACGCCGATGTTGATCCAGACCTCGTAGTCGCGCAGGAAGAGGCGCCGGCAGTCCATCAGGGCGGGGTGGGCGAGGGGGCTGTGCATCGGGTCAGGGCCTGAGTAGATGTGGCTCTGCCACTTTACTCATACCCCCTTGGGGGGCGGGCGACGTATGTCGTCGGCCTGGGGGCGCTCTCAGGCAGGAAGGCCACGTCGCGCGGCTGCGCGGCCAGGTGCTGGCCGCCGTCGACGACGATGGTGGTGCCCGTGATCGCCGGCGACTCGACGATGAAGCGCACCGTGCGGGCCACGTCTTCGGGTGTCGAGCTGCGGCCCAGCGGCGTCATCGTGTGGGCCGACGCAAAGCGCGCCGGGCTCATCTTCGGCCCCGAGAGCAGGGTCACGCCCGGCGCCACGCCAGCCACGCGCACCTGCGGCGCCAGGGCTTGCGCGAGCAGCGTCGTCGCGGCCTCCAGTGCGGCCTTGGACAGCGTGTACGACAGGTAGTCGGGGTTGGGGTTCCCGAGCTTCTGGTCCAGCAGGTTCACGACGCAGCCGGTCCTGCCGTCGCGCAGTTGCTGCGCCAGGGCTTGCGCCAGCACGATCGCGGGCGCGGTATTGGCGCGCCAATGCAGTTCCATCGCGGCGTAGGAAAAACTCTCGGCGTTGTCGTACTCGAAGTGCGAGGCGTTGTTGACGACCACGTCGACGCGGCCCATCTGCTCGGCCACGGTCGGCAGCAGTTCGCGGCACGCCGCCTCAATGGCCAGGTCGGCGGCAAAGCACTCGGCGCGCACGCCGAGCGCGCGCACATAGGCCGCGCAGGCCTTGGCGTCCTCGGCCGAGCGGCGGTAGTGGACCGCGATGTCGCAGCCGGCATGCGCCAACTCGACCGCGATGGCGCGGCCCAGCCGGCGCGCGGCGCCGGTGATGAGCACGACAGGGCGGGGGTTCGAAGAGGGCATTCCTACAATGCGCCGATGACGCAGCCAAACCATGGCGACAGCCAGGCCGACAGTGTATCGGCGGGGACCTCGCCGCTGGTGCGGCTGGTGCGTCGTGCCATCCAGGGCCATGCGGGCTGGTTGCCCTTCGACCGTTTCATGGCGCTGGCGCTGTACGCGCCGGGGCTGGGCTACTACGCCCATGGCAGCCGCAAGTTCGGGCTGATGCCGGCCTCGGGCAGCGACTTCGTCACCGCGCCGGAGCTGAGCCCGATGCTCGGCGCGACGCTGGCCGTGCAAGTGCGACAGGCGCTCGCGGCCACGGCCACCGATGAGGTCTGGGAGTTCGGTGCCGGCAGCGGGGCGCTGGCCGCGCAGCTGCTGCAGGCCTTGGGCGAGCAGGTGCGGCGCTACACCATCGTCGACCTGTCGGGCTCGTTGCGGGCGCGCCAGCGCGAGTTGCTGGCGCCCTTTGGCGAGCGCGTTCGCTGGCTCGATGCGCTGCCCGACACGCTGCGCGGGGTCGTCGTCGGCAACGAGGTGCTGGACGCGATGCCGGTGCAGTTGCTGCACTGGGACGGTTCAAAGTGGTTCGAGCGCGGCGTCGTGGCCGCCGGCGAGGGGTTCGAGTTTGCCGATCGCGCCTCCGACCTGCGCCCGCCGCTGGCAGCGGCGTTCGTGCCTGGCACGACGACCGAGATCCACCCGCAATCCGAAGCCTTCATTCGCACGCTGGCTGACCGCCTGGAGTGCGGCGCGGCGTTCTTCATCGACTACGGATTCCCCGAGGCCGAGTACTACCTGCCCGAGCGCAGCCAGGGCACGCTGGTCTGCCACCAGGGTCACCGGATGGATTGCGATCCGTTGGCTGACATTGGCGCCAAGGACATCACCGCCCATGTCAATTTCAGCGCCGTCGCGCTGACTGCACAGGATGCCGGCTTCGAGGTTCTGGGCTACACCGCGCAGGCGCGCTTCCTGCTCAACTGCGACATCGCGACATTGATGAACGCCGCCCAGCAGCTCAGCGACTGGCCGGCGCTGGCGGCGGCACAGAAGCTGATTGCCGAGCATGAGATGGGTGAGTTGTTCAAGGTCATCGGCCTCGTCAAGGGTGCGGCCGCGTTCGACGCCATCGGCTTCGCCCAAGGCGACCGCAGCCACCGACTGTGATGAGGTGGTTGCTGGTCTTTCTGCTGGCTTTTTTGCTGTTCAGCGGCCTGACCGGCTGGCTGCGCAAGATCGGCCTGGGTCGCCTGCCGGGCGACTTCAGCTTCCGTTGGCGCGGCCGCGAGCATTTCGTGCCGCTGGCCAGCAGCGTGTTGCTCAGCGTGATTGCAATGGGTATCGGGCTGTTGATCTGAAGCTAGCCACCGCCGCGCGCTTGGGGCAGTCACCTCAGTTTTCCATGGCGCCGAAAACGATACCCTCGACGCATGAACCGATGCAGCCAAGCAGCCGCCGCGGATCCGGCTTTGCCGGTCCGCCAGCGGCGCCCCCTTGAGGGGGAGCGGCGCAGCCGCTACGGGGGTGCATCACCTAATCCGTGATCGTCCAGCGGTGCTGGCACTTGCTGCAGCAGACCGCGACCGTGCCCGCGCGCGCGTCTTCGCTCTCGACCTTCAAGCGCCCGTAGGCCTTGCAGCCAGGGCAATCGGCCTGGTGGGCCGTGACCTCGGCATGCATCAGCAACCGCAGGTAGCGGCGCAGCGCCCAGATGCCGACGGCGCAGAAGATCAGGATCGCCAGGACGTCGGTCAGCTGGTCGCTCAGCGAGCGAAAGCGGCCCAGCGCCTCGAAGGCGGCAAACAGGCCGATCGCGCACAGGAACGTCAGCACCAGATGGGCATGGCTTTGCAGCAGTTCGCGCTCGTACCATTTGCGAAAACCGTGCTTGCGAATGCCATCGGCCAGCTTCATCGATATTGCCTGCAACCTTGCGGCCGATGGTGGCACAAACTGGCAGTGCGTGCCCGCGCCGCGGCGCCTCAGGCAGCGGCATCCCCGAGCGTCGCATGTGGCGCTTGGGCCGAGGCCAGGGCCTGCTCGCGGGCGTGCCGAACCGCCTCGCCGATCGCCGGGCCGGCCGCGCCGCGCTCCACGCCACGGGCTGCAGCGGCGGTGGCGTCCACGGCAAGGACCACGTCGAGTGCCTGAGCCAGTCTGGCGCGCTGCGGGTAGGCCGCCTCTTCGAGGCCGAGCCGGCCGCGCGCGTCGCACTCGCAGGCCAGCAGCGCCTGGGCAAATCGCTCGGGCCGGCGCAAGGCGTCGCAGCGTTCCAGCAGGCGCAGGGTGGCTGCGGGGCCGAGCGCCAGACTGCGGTGGATGTTGCCGTGCTCGCGCGCCACCACGACGCCAAGTTCGTGGCAGTCGCCCGGCACGCGCAGGCGTTCGGCCAGCTTGTCGGCCAGTTTGGCGCTGCGCGTCTCGTGCCCGAGGTGGCGCGGCCACTCAACCTGCGGCGTACTGCCCTTACCCAGGTCGTGCACCAGGCAGGCCCAGCGCACCGGCAGCGGCGCGTCCAGCCGCGCCGCCATGTCCTGCACCATCATCTGGTGCACCCCGGTGTCGATCTCGGGGTGGTGCTCTGCGGGCTGCGGCACGCCCCACAGACGCGCCAACTCCGGCAGCACGCGGGCCAGCGCGCCGCAGTCTCGCAGCAGCTCGAACATGCGGCTCGGCCGGGCCTCCATCAGCCCGCGTGCGAGCTCTTGCCAGACGCGCTCGGCCACCAGCGCATCGGCTTCGCCCTCGGCCACCATCTGCGCGCACAGCGCGAGCGTCTGCGGCGCCACGCGGAAGTGCGGCCAGCGCGCGGCAAAGCGCGCCAGGCGCAGGATGCGAACCGGGTCTTCGGCGAACGCCTCCGACACATGGCGCAGCACGCCGGCCCGCAGGTCACGCTGTCCGTCGAAGGGGTCGATCAGCGTGCCGTCCTGGGCCTGCGCGATGGCGTTGATGCTGAGGTCGCGCCGCGCCAGATCGTCTTCCAGCGACACCGACGGGTCGGCGTGGACCGTGAAGCCGCGATAGCCCGGCGCCGACTTGCGTTCGGTGCGCGCCAGCGCGTACTCGTCCTTGGTCTGCGGGTGCAGGAAGACCGGAAAGTCGCGTCCGACCGGGGTGTAGCCCGCGGCCAGCATCTGGTCGACCGTCGCACCCACGACGACCCAGTCGTGGTCGTTGACCGGCAGGCCGAGCAGCAGGTCGCGCACCGCGCCGCCCACGCGGTACACGCGCATGTTCATCAGGCAACCTCCGCGCTGCGCGCTGCGGTCAATTCGCCTTTCGGGCGGCCGGGCAGGCTCATGCCTCGCGTCGCGGGGCCGCGCGCAGGCGGTCGAGGTCGATGCGCGCGCTGGCCCGGGCGAGGTAGCCGGGCGCGATGCGGGCCATTGCCGCGGCCCGGATGCCCAGAGCGGCAAGCCCAGGCAAGGTGCCGCTGGCCACGTTGTCGGCGCGCATCGAGTCGAGGTTGTCGCGTGACATCAGCGGCTCTCCGGGCAGGCATTCCATCAGCAGGGCCTGCAGTCGGCCCAGGGCCATGGGCAGCGGCAGCACCGGCCGCTCATGGCCCGACCAGCGGCCTGCCAGTCGCACCAGTTCGGCCAGGGTGAAGACCTCGGGCCCGGCACACTCGATGGTCTGGCCGATCGTGGCGGGCGAATCGATGCAGCGCACGATCGCGGCAGCCACGTCCTCGACCCACACCGGCGCAAAGCGCGCGCCACTGCCGGCCAGCGGCACCAGCGGGGCAACCCTTTGCAACCGGGCAAAGAGGTTCAGGAAACGGTCCTGCTCGCCGAAGATGACCGAGGGCCGCAGTAGCGTCAGTTCAAGCGCCGCCGCGCGCAGCACGGTTTCGCCGGCATGCTTGCTGCGCAGGTAGTTCGACGCCGCCCGCTCCGACACGCCCAGCGCGCTGACATGCACGAGGCGCCGGATGCCGGCCGCGCGGCAGGCCCCGGCCAGCCGCCGCGGCAGGTTCACATGCACCTGTTCAAAGGCCGCGGCGCTGCCATGCAGAATCGCGACCAGGTTGACCACGGTGTCGCAACCGGCCAGCACGCCGGCCAGCGCGGCATCGTCGTGCACGTCGGCCACCCGCACATCGACCGTGGGCAGTGCACGCACCGCGTCGGCATGCATCGCGCGCCGGGTCGGCACGACGATCGTGCCGCTGGGGCTGCGCCGAACGAGTTGCTCGCACACCGAGCGGCCGACGAAACCGCTGCCGCCGAGCACGGCGATGCGCAACGAGCGCGCGGGTGAGGCGGGGGGGAACGCGATCACGGCAACTCCTTGTCTGGCAGCGGCGACGAGGCGGCACGCGGGCCGACCAACCCGCCGAGTCGGGATTTCAACGAGGGCAACATGGCATGCACCACCAGGGGCGCGAACGCTGTGGCCGGCGCTGCGGCCAAGCCGTTGGACGCCGCCGCAAGCGCCACGGCAGAGGCCGCCGACGATGCGCCGCTGGCACCGGGCGCCGGTGCGGAGGCTGGGAGCGGCGTGGGCACGGCGATCTGGACGCGCCCTGCCAGCAGCGCGGCGTAGACGGTGGCGTTGGAAAGCACCTTCTTGACGTAGTCGCGGGTTTCGCTGAACGGAATGTTCTCGGCCCAGATGGCCGGCTCGACCACGGCACCTTCACGCCAGCGCCGCGGCCGGCTCGGCCCGGCGTTGTAGGCCGCCGCCGCGAGCAGCTGCGAGCCGTCGAAGTCGTCGAGCACGAGCTTGAGGTAGCCGGTGCCGATCTTCAGGTTGATGTCGCGGTCGTTGATCATCGCCGGCGTGAACGGCAGGCCGATCTTCTTGGCGGTCCAGCGGGCGGTGGCGGGCATCACCTGCATCAGCCCGGAGGCGCCGACATGCGAGCGGGCGTCGGTGATGAAGCGCGACTCCTGGCGGATCAGGCCGAAGACATAGGCCGGGTCCAGGCCGATGTCGCCGGCCTTGGCGACCACCTCGCTGCGGAACGGCGTCGGGAAGCGCTGTGCCAGATCGACTTCGCCGCGCGTGCGCTCGCTGGTGTTGATGCAGCGGTCCCAGATGGCCTGCGCGCAGGCGCGGTCGGCGGCGGCAAGCAGCTCGCGGTCCTGCATCCCGCGCAGGCTGAAGTTCCACTCGCGCACGCCTTCGCTGCGCAGTCCCAGTGCAAAGGATTGCAGCGCTCGGGTGAGTCCCGGGTGGGCGGCGGCGGCCGCGCGTTCGTCGGGGGTCAACGGGGCCGGCAGAGGCGGCAGGGGCATCGCCTTGCCGAGGTCTTCGCCAGCCAGCTTGCCGTAGAAGTGCATTTCTCCGGCCAGTTGCTGCAGCGCCGCCAGCGCCTGCGCGAGTTGGCGCTCGCCGGCGGCGGCGGGTGCGGCCGTCTCGCGCAGCGCGCGGGCCTGCCAGTAGCGCCAGGCCGCGTCGCGCCGCTCGTCTGCGCTCATGTGACCGATGGCGCGCTGCACGGCGTGCCAGCGCTCCGCGCCGGTGCTGGCGCGCAAGGCCGCGCGCGCGTTCCAGGCCAATGTCTCGTCGCTCCACGCGGGTGCGGCGTCGCCGCCTTCGGCCATGCTCCAGGCCGCGGCGTAATAGGCCGTCGCTTCGGGCATCAGCTTCATCGCCGCGTTGCGCCCGGCCTGCGCCCAGGCCCAGGCCGCGAGATCCTTGGGCAGGCGCTGCTGCCAGCGCTCGCGCAGGCGCGCCGCGGCCACCTCGGGCTCGTTGGCCGCCATGCGCACGATGGCCAGGGTCGCAATCTCGGCCTGTGCTCGGCTGCCGACCGTGGCGCCGGCATGCAGGTACAGCGCCGGGTTCTCGAGCGCCTGCGCCACCTGCGTCTGCATCGCAGGTGCCACCAGCGCGGCGGCGGCGCGCGCGGCGCGCGGCCGGTTGATTTCAGCGGCGCTGCGCGCCTTCAGCCACGCATCCTCGGCGCTGAACACGCGGGCTTCGACGAGTGCCGTGGCCAGCAGCTGGCAACCGTCATCGAGGTCGCGCTGCGCGAGCCAGGCCTGCAGGGCGCGCGGCTTGTAGCCGGCGGGAAGTTCCTTGCCCGCCGCCTTGGTACCCAGATGCTCGGTGAGCAGGGCGTAGCAGGTGACCTCGCGGTCGTCGTTCATGCGAAAGCGCGCAAAGTCGCGCGCGAAATTGGCCCAGTCGCGACGCGTGCCGAGC
>JANOPR010000694.1:0-4986 GCA_031421955.1 Burkholderiales bacterium | reverse complement strand
GGCGGCCAGCGTCATCGACAGGACGATCGCCGACAGCGCGAGCGCCTGGCTGGTGGCGAGCAGGAGGACGTTTCGATTCGGGGGTGGCACGCCGGGGCGCAGAGAGCGTGGGGCTCGATTCATCGAAACTGGCGCCAGAGCCAGTACTTGCCGTAGAGAACCTTGCCGATGTGCCAGAACGGATTCGGCCAACGCATGCGCACGTCGGGTAGCGGTTCGCCATAGAAGTTGCCGTGGCCCAGTCCGGCCATGCCCCCGCCCACCTCGAGGAAGCACATGCCGTGCCCGTCGAAACGGGACGTCGCGGGCTTTCCGGCCCAGGTGTCGGAGACGTTCTTCGCCACCACCTCGGCCTGGCGGCCAGCGAACACACCGGCCTTGGGCAGCGGGCGACCCATCTTGAGCGGAATCGACGTGACGTCGCCGATGGCCCAGACGTTCGCGAACTTCGTCGTCAGCGTGCTCCGGTCCACCGTCACCCAGCCCGATTCGCCGCACAGGCCGGCGTCCTTGACCACGGCCGGGACACGGTGCGGCGGCACGTAGACGAGCAGATCGAACGCAGCGGTCTGCCCTTCGGCGAAATGCAGCATGCCGTCGTCGACCCGCAGCACCTGGTGCAGCGGCGCATAGGCGATCCCCTTGCGTTCCAGCATCGTCTTGATCTGAGCGCCGGCCACCGGGCCGGCCACCGGCATCGGCGCGGGCTCGGCGGCGTAGATGGCAATCTCGGTCATGCTGCGCAGCACGCGCTTGCGGCAGAACGCCTCGATCAGCATGGCCGCCTCGTAGGGTGCGGCCGGGCACTTGTAGGCGGGCGCGGCCGTCAGCACGGCGATGCGGCCGCCCTTGAACGCCTCGAGTGCGGCGCGAATCTTCCCGGCGCCTTCAAGCGTGTAGAGATTGAGTCCGTGCTCGGCCAGGCCGGGGACGGTTTCCGGCGCGTAGTCTGCACCGAGCGCCACGATCATCGCGTCGCAGGCCAAGGTTTTCGCGCCGACCTCGACAGCCAATGCGGACGGATCGATGCGCGACACATCGCCGCTCACGAGTTCGATGCCCATGCGCTGCAGCGCCGCGATCGGCCGCGTGAACGCCGCCGGTTCGCTGTCGCCGACGGCAAGCCAGAGCAGTGACGGCGCAAACACATGATTGCGTTCGCGCTCGACGACGACCACGCGAACTTCGGCCGGCAGCCGTTTGCGCAGCGCCCGGGCGACGGTGATGCCGCCGATGCCCGCGCCGAGGACGAGGGCCGTGCGTCCCATCAGAACACCAGCACTTTGTCGGCCTCGACAGTCCAGTCCGCCAACTGGGCCAGTGTGCTTCGTCGCGCGCCTTCGACCACCTCGTCATCGCGCATGCCGCGCGCATCCATGCAGGTGCCGCACAGCGCCACCTCGCCATTGCGCAGCACCTTGGCGAGCATCAATTGAATGTTGTAGTAGCCCTCGGGTACCTTCTGCCCGTTCCTGGCGCAGGCCACAGCGTCGGCCATCAGGAACAGTCGGACCTGCTGGTCATTCTTGCCAGCCACCGCACCCGCCAGACGCAGTGCGTTGTAGGCGCGTTCGTTGCCGTAGGGGGCGTCATTGAGGATGAACAGGGTGGAGGCCATGGCTGCTCCTTGGTTGTTCAGGCGCTGGTTTCAGGCCCGTTTGACGGGCAGGCCCGCCGCCTGCCATTCGCTGACACCATCGAAGGTCTTGCGCGCGCGGTAACCGCGCGCCTGCAGCAGCTTCACCGCCTCGTCAGACATCAGGCAGAACGGGCCGCGGCAGTAGGCAACGATCTCCACGTCGAGCGGCAACTCGGCCAGTCGGTGCGCCAGTTCGGTCAATGGCATCGATCGCGCGTAGGGCAGGTGGGCGGTGTCGTACTCGTCCTGCGGGCGCACGTCGAGCACGATCACTTCGCCGCGTTTCGCCTTGGCCAGCAGGTCCTTGCGCCCGACGCTGGCCAGGCGGTCGGGCTCGGCCATCATCTGCTGCAGCGCCAGACGCAACTCGAGCAGGTGCTCTTCGGCCACCTGGCGCAGCATCACGCCGAGTTGCGCCACATCGTTGCCGCTCAGCCGATAGATCACGCGCTTGCCCTCGCGCCGGCTCTGCACCAGCCGCGCTTCCTTCAGTGCCTTCAGGTGGGCGCTGGCGAGCTTGACGTCGACGGCCACCTCGGCGGCCACTGTTTCGACGGCCTTTTCTCCCTGCGCCAGCATCTCGAGCATCTCCAGCCGCTTCGGGCTGGCCAGTGCCTTGCCCACGCGGGCGACCTGCTCGTAAAGAAGATCCTTGAGTGATCGGTTGTCCATGGTGTACATTCTAACGGTCGTTGGTATGAAAGGTAAAGCGCCTGTCGTGAGCATCCAACGTCAGGCCGCTGCAGAAAACCATGAATTTTGAACAGTTCGTCCTCGCCCATGAGCCGGCCATCCGGCTGAGCTTCTTCCTCGGCATCTTCGCGCTCGTCGCACTGTGGGAGTTGGCGGCGCCGCGGCGCGCGCTGACCATATCCAAGGCCCTGCGCTGGAGCAGCAACCTCGGCCTGGTGGTGCTCAACACCGTGCTGCTGCGGCTGATGTTCCCGCTGGCGGCGGCGGGTGTTGCGGCCTTCGGTGTGGCCAACGGCTGGGGCCTGCTCAACCATTTCCAGGTGCCGTTCTGGCTGGCGGTGCCGGTGGCCGTGGTTGCCATGGACTTCGTGATCTGGCTTCAGCATGTGATGGTGCATGCCGTGCCTGCGCTTTGGCGGCTTCACCAGGTGCACCACGCCGACCTGGACTACGACCTGACCACCGGTGCGCGCTTCCACCCGATCGAGATCGCGCTGTCGATGCTGATCAAGTTCGCCACCATCACCGTGCTCGGCCCGCCGGTGCTGGCCGTGGTGATCTTCGAGGTGCTGCTCAACGCGACGGCGATGTTCAACCACGGCAACATCCGCCTGCCCGCTGCGCTGGACCGCGTGCTGCGCTGGTTTGTCGTCACGCCCGACATGCACCGTGTGCACCATTCGGTCGAAGACGACGAGACCAACTCCAACTTCGGCTTCAACCTGCCCTGGTGGGACCGCCTCTTCGGCACCTACCGTGCCCAGCCTCGCGCCGGGCATGACGCCATCGTCATCGGCATCCACGGACGCGCCGACCCGCGCGAGGTGGCGCGCCTGGATGGGATGCTGCTCATGCCGTTCAAGGGCGGGGTCGACAGTTACGCCATCAACCGTCGCCACTGGTCGGAAGAGAGCGCCTTGCGATGAATGCGACCGCGCTGCGCGAGGTGCCGGGCATGGCGCTGGCGGCGACCGTCGGCGCCGGGCTGGCCCGCTCAGTTCAACCGAACGCCATGCGCCACAGGGCCACCACCACATGGCCCCAGATACCGATGTTGAAGCCCAGCAGGCCGAACAGCTTGGCCGAGTTCCAGAAGATGCGCGCGCGGCGCGCGCAGGCCTCTTCGCCGGTGGCCGCGTACAGCACGATGTAGAGCAGGCACGGCAGGAAGCTGCCGACCGTGAGCGTGGCCATGATCCAGTAGAAGGCGGTCATTCGTTCAAGTGGGGCAGCAGGTGTTCGATGAGGATGCCCGCGCCGACGACGACCGCGGCAATCAGGGTCCACTTCAGGATCGTCACGCCATGCTGGCGCCAGCCGGCCTGGCCGGTGAAGGCAAACAGCGCAAAGCACAGCAGGGCGGCGATCAACGCCAGGCCAAAGACCAGGCGCAGCAGAATCAACATCGTGCGGGCCCGCTCACCAGGCCGGCGCCAGCTCGGCAAAGCCGGCCGGGGCCTGGCTCGCGTCTTCGAAGCTGACGATCTCGTAGGCGCTGGCGTCGGCCAGCAGCGCACGCAGCAGCTGGTTGTTCAGCGCATGGCCGCTCTTGAATGCGGTGTAGTGGGCGAGCATCGGGTGGCCGGCAATGTGCAGGTCGCCGATGGCGTCGAGGATCTTGTGCTTGACGAATTCGTCGTCGTAGCGCAACCCGCCGGCATTGAGCACGCGCGTGTCGTCAACCACGATCACGTTGTCCATGCTGCCGCCCAGACCCAGGCCGCGGGCACGCATGGCCTCGACGTCCTTGCTGAAGCCGAAGGTGCGGGCGCGGGCAATGTCGCGCTTGTAGGCACCCGAGCCCATGTCGAAGCTGACGCGCTGGCCCGTGGCGTTGACCGCCGGGTGCTTGAACTCGATCTCGAAGGTGAGGACATAGCCGTGGTGCGGCTCCAGGCGCGCCCATTTCAGGCTGTCGCCCTCGCCGTCGCGCACTTCCACGGGCTTCAACACGCGGATGAAGCGCTTGGGCGCGTTCTGCAATTCGATGCCCGCGCTTTGCAGCAGGAACACGAAGCTCGCGGCCGAGCCGTCGAGCACCGGCACCTCGTCGGCGGTGATGTCGATGGCCAGGTTGTCCAGGCCCAGGCCGGCGCAGGCCGACAGCAGGTGCTCGACGGTCTGCACCTTGGGCGCGCCGGGGTCGCCGCCGGCGCTCAGCGTCGAAGCCATGCGGGTGTCGGACACGGCCTGCGGGTTGACGGCAATCGTCACCGGCTGCGGCTGGTCGGTGCGGCGAAACACGATGCCGCTGTCGGGCGGCGCAGGCTTGAGCGTCAACTCGACCTTCTGGCCGCTGTGCACGCCCACGCCGACGGCGCGGGTGATGGTCTTCATGGTGCGCTGTTGCAGCATGGGCGCCATTGTCCCGCAGGGTGCAAGACCTTGCGGTAGCGCGGCCAGGCGGCTAGAACCACCGAGCGCCGCCAACAGCCCCCGGGTGTTCACCGCGCCCAAGCAGCCGCCGCGGATCCGGCTCTGCCGGTCCGCCAGCGGCGCCCCCTTGAGGGGGAGGCGCCGCAGGCGCTACGGGGGTGGGTCAATCAATCAGCCTGTTTGCGCAAGAACGCCGGGATCACGATCTCGTCCATGCCGTTGCTGGCCAGCGCATCGACCCTGGCCGCGGCCTGGGTGCGGCCGTGGCGCCAGACGCT
>JANOPR010000693.1:0-3146 GCA_031421955.1 Burkholderiales bacterium | reverse complement strand
AGACCTGCGCTTCGGCGGCAAGTGCCTCGATGGTGGCGACGTCGAGTTCGTCGCTGCTCAGCGCCAGCCACTTGAGCAAGGCCAGCGCCGCATCAGGCACGTCGCACAGGCGGGTGGTGATGGCTTCGGACGCGTTGCCGGGCAACCGCGCGTCAGCGTCTGCGGCGATGCATCGCGCCAGCTCGATGGCCGCGAAGGGGTTGCCCTCGGCGCTGCCGACGATGCGCGACACGCGCTCCGCGGGCAGCGGCGCCGGCGCCGCCCGCGACACCAGGCGAGCACACTCCTCGTCGGCCAGCGGCTGCACGTCGACGACCTGCACGGTGGCTGAACGCTGCAGCCTCGAGAGGCCGCTTGCGAGCGCTGAACTCGCGGCCGGCGCGCGCGTGGCCAGCAGCACGCACAGCGGCGCGCCGGCGCTGGCGAGCTGCACCAGCACGTCGACGTCGGCGTCGTCGACGAGGTGCGCATCGTCGACCTGAAAGAGCACGTCGCTGCCGGGCGACGCGGCCATCAACAGCCGACGCACAGCGCCCACCACCTGGTGCCGCCCCAACGGGCCGGGCAACGCGCTGGCGGGCGCCGCCAGCGGGGTCAACTGGGCCATGACGGAGCGCGCCTGCGCGCCGATGCGGTCCAGCAAGCTGCGGTCCGCGAGGATCAGGCGTTCGGCGAGTGTGGCGACGACGGCGTAGGCGCGGCCCGCCTGCGACGCATCGACGCGCCACACGGCCCAGCCGCGAGCCTGGGCCTGCGCACCGATCTCGCGGCACAGCGCGCTCTTGCCGATGCCGGCCGGCCCGCGCAGCACGATGCCGCCGGGCCGCTGCGCGGCCGGCATGCCCAGCCAGGCCGTGACCTGGGCGCACTCCTGCGCGCGGCCGACGAATGCCGGGCCGGCGGCCTGCAGACCGGCGACGCACTGTTCGTACAGAGCCTCGGTCTGCGGATCGGGCGCGACACCCAAACCGTGCTGCAGCGCCTCGCGCAGGTGCGCGTACCAGCGCAGCGCGGCAGCGCGGTTGCCGGCATCGAGCGCGCGTTGCATCAGCGCACGATGGCTCGGCTCGTCTTCGGGCTCGAGCTGCGCCAGACGCTCCCACTGTTCGCTCGCGCGCAGCAGCTGAAGGTGGCGCGCGCGCAGGCGCTCGCGAATCGACTCGGCCCAGGGCTCGAAGCGCGCCCCGGGGAGCAGGTCGCCGGCATAGGCAGCGGCGGCCTCGGCACAGGCCGCCGGATCATGGTCGGTCAGCGCGACATCGGCCAGGCGCTCGAAGGCCTGCGCGTCCACGGCGATGGGCCGGTCCGGCCACAGCAGCACTTCGCCGGCCTGCAGCACGATGGCGTCGTGGCGGCCCAGGGCCTGCCGCGCATGGTGGGTCGCCTTGCGCAGGTTGGCGGCGCCCGCATCGGGGTCGAGTTGCGGCCACAGCGCGTCGATCACCTCGTCGCGCGTCATCCGCTGCCGCGGCTGCAGGCTCAGCAGCTGCACCAGGTGCGTGGCACGCAGGCTGGGCCAGCCCTGCGCGGGGACTTCGACCCCGCCGATCGCCACGGCGAAGCCTCCGAGCAGGGAGACTTCGAGGTCGCGTGGTGCGTCGTCTGACGCGGGTATCCCAGGGCTGTCCATGCGAGGCAGTGTGGAGCAGGCGCGCGACGCCAGCAAGGCCCTGGCGCCCGAGGAACGATCCAGGAACGCCGGGTGGGCATTCTCAATCACGGCATGCCGATTCCGGCGCGCCCGACACCACAGGAGGTCAAGCCCATGACATCGCACCAGCTCACCGTACCCGTTCCCGGCACCGAGCCCGCGCTCGTGACGCTGCCGCAGCCGCTCACGCTCGGCGCACTGATCGACCTGGAGCAGGCCATCGCCGACACCGTGGGCATGTGGCGCCGCGACCTGGCTGGCGCGAACCGCGAGGCTGGCGCGATCGAGTACGCGTCGTGGATGCAGCGGCTGCGGCCGGCCCGGCTGCGCACGAACCCCTATTCAAAGGAGTGCGAACTATGAGCCAGACCACTGCATCGCTTTACGAGCGCCTTGGGCGCCGCGAGGGCATCACGCGAATCACCAGAGACCTCATCGAGATCCACCTGGCCAACCCGTTGGTGAAGACCCGCTTCGAGAACATCGAGGATCCCGCGCGCTTCGAGCGCCGAGTCATCGAGTTCTTCTGCGCCGGTTCGGGCGGCCCCGAGACCTACAGCGGCCGCGACATGGTGAGTACCCACCGCGGCATGAACATCAGCGAGCAGGAGTTCATCAGCGTCGTCGATGACGCCATGGCTGCACTCGAGAAGAACGGCATCGACCTGCCCACGCGCAACGACGTGCTGGCGATCTTCTGGTCCTTGAAAGGCGAGGTGGTGCGGGTTTGATGCGGCGCCGCGGCGCCAGCGCCCACCGGCTCGATCCGGGACCTGGCGCCGTGGCCCGCGCTCAGCCCCAGGCCCCTGCCAGCAGCTCATAGGACCGCAGCCGCGCCGCATGGTCAAAGATGGCGCCGGCGACGATCAGCTCGTCGGCCGCCGTCTGCTCGATGATCGCGTCGAGCTGTCGCTGCACGCTTTGCGCCGAGCCCACGGCGGCAGCGGCGAGCATGCGCTGCACGCCGATTTTTTCCTGCGGCGCCCACATCGCCTCCAGCGCGGCCGGGTCGATCGGCCGCGGCAGCGGCCCGCGGCGGCCGCGCTGCATGCCCAGGAAGCGCTGCTGGATCGATGTGAAGTGCCAGGCCGCTTCGTCGTCGGTGTCGGCGGCGACGACGTTGACGCCGACCATCGCATGCGGCTTGGGCCAATCGGCCGAGGGCCGGTAGCCGGCGCGGTAGACCTCGAGCGCCTGCAGCAGCAGGTCGGGCGCGAAATGCGACGCAAAGGCAAACGGCAGGCCGAGGTAGGCGGCGAGCTGCGCGCTGTACAGGCTCGAGCCGAGCAGCCAGATCGGCACCTTGGTGCCGATGCCGGGGATCGCGCGCACGGGCTGGTCGGGGCCGCCCGGGTTTGGGTTGTCCGCGAGATAGGCCTGCAGTTCGAGCACGTCGCGCGGGAAGCCCTCCTCCTCGTCGCTGTTGGCCAGATGGCGGCGCAGCGCGCGCATCGTCAGGCGGTCGGTGCCCGGCGCGCGGCCCAGGCCGAGGTCG
>JANOPR010000692.1:0-2334 GCA_031421955.1 Burkholderiales bacterium | reverse complement strand
GTGATGGGCATCGGCCCGGCGCCGGCCACGCGCAAAGTGCTGGCCTTGACCGGCCTGACGCTGGCGCAGATCGACGTCATCGAACTCAACGAGGCCTTCGCCGCGCAGGGCCTGGCGGTGCTGCGCGAGCTGGGCCTGGCCGACGACGACGCACGCGTCAATCCGAACGGCGGCGCCATCGCACTGGGCCATCCGCTGGGCGCCAGCGGCGCGCGGCTGGCCGCCACGGCGGTCAATCAGCTTCACGCCGGCGGCGGGCGCTACGCGCTGTGCACGATGTGCATCGGCGTGGGCCAGGGCATTGCCGTGATCCTCGAACGCGTCTGAGTCACAGGAGCACGATTTGGGCGACGACTTCGACCCCGCTGACGACACGACTGGCGCCACCTCGACCGCCCAGGCCGGGCCCTTGAAGCGCGACTTGGTCGCCAGCCTGGAGAAGGGCCTGGCCGTGATCGAGGCCTTCCACCAGGAACGACCGCGGCTGACGATCAGCGAGGTGGCCGAGCGCACCGGCCTGACCCGCGCCGCGGCACGCCGCTACCTGTTGACGCTCACGCACCTGGGTTTCGTGCACCAGGAGCGCAAGATGTTCGCGCTGGCGCCGAGGGTGTTGCGCCTGGCGCAGAGCTACATGCACTCGGCGCGCCTGCCGCGCGTGCTGCAGCCCGCCTTGCTCGAACTCGCGCACACGCTCAAGGAAGCCTCGGCCGCGAGCGTCCTCGACGGCGCCGACGCGCTGTGCATCGCGGCCACCAGCGCCGGGCGCAAAGTGTCGGCCACGCTGCAGGCGGGCACCCGCGTGCCGGCGTACTGCACCGCCAACGGCCGCGTGCTGGTGGCCGCGCTGCCACCCGGGCAGGCCGACGCTTGGCTGGCCCGGCAGACGCTGCGCCCGATGACGCCGTACACGATCACGCAACCCGAGCGGCTGCGCGCGCAGCTGCAGCTCGCGCGCGAGCAGGGCTATGCCACGGTCGACCAGGAACTCGAGCTGGCCATGCGCACGATCTCCGTGCCGCTGACCAACTGGCGTGGCGACACGGTGGCCTCGATCAACCTCACGGCCCACGCCTCGCGCGTGTCGATCGACGACCTGGTCGCAACCGGTCTGCCGGCACTGCGTCAGGCGCAGGCACGCCTGCGCCAGTTGCTGTAGACCGACCCGCCAGCCCCGCGATAACCCGGTTGCCCCGGGGGGCGGGTTGCAGGCATCCTCGACCCATAGCCAACTGACCCTGACGGAGCCCCCCCAATGACCCAAGCCCTTCGCCTTGCCCTGACCTCGGTCTGCGCCGCCGCCGCACTCGTCGCGACTGCCGCCGCGCAGGCGCAGGCCCAGCCGCCCCTCAAGGTCGGCCTGATGCTGCCGGCCACGGGCACCTTTGCCGCCCTGGGCGAAATGATCGAGCGCGGTTTCCGTCTCTACGTGCAGGAGCAGGGCGGCAAGCTCGGCGGGCGTGAGATCCAGTACTTCCGCGTCGACGACGAAAGCGACCCGTCCAAGGCCACCGACAACGTCAACAAGCTGATCAAGCGCGACAACGTCGACGTCATCGTCGGCACGGTGCACTCGGGTGTGGCGCTGGGCATGGCGCGTGCGGCCAAGGAAAGCAACACCATGCTGATCGTGCCCAACGCCGGCGCCGACGCGATCACGGGCGCGATGTGCGCGCCGCACATCTTCCGCAGTTCGTTCTCCAACTGGCAGCCGGGCTACGCCACCGGCGTGGTGGCCGCCGGCAAGGGCTACAAGCGGGCGATGACGATCACGTGGAACTATGCCGCCGGGGCGGAGACGGTCAAAGGCTTCACCGAGGCGTTTGAAAAGGGTGGCGGCAAGGTCATCAAGGACCTGAACCTGCCCTTCCCCGGCGTCGAGTTCCAGGCCCTGCTGACCGAGATCGCGGCGCAAAAGCCTGACGTGGTGTTCGCCTTCTTCGCCGGCGGCGGCGCGGTCAAGTTCGTCAAGGACTACGACGCCGCCGGCCTGCGCCGCAGCGTGCCGTTGCTGGGCTCGGGCTTCCTGACCGAGGGCGTGCTGGAAGCGCAGGGCGCCGCCGCGCAGGGCTTGCAGACCGCGCTGCACTACGCCGACAACCTCGACACGCCGCGCAACAACGCCTTCCGCAAGGCCTATGCGATAAGCTGGAAATCGCAGCCCGACGTCTATGCCGTGCAGGGCTACGACGCGGCGCAGTTGTTCAGCGCCGGGCTGAATGCGGTGAAGGGCGACCTGAGCAAGCGCGACGCGTTGACGGCCGCGATGCGCAAGGTCACGGTCGACAGCCCGCGCGGCAAGTTCACCATTTCCGCCGCCGGCAACCCGGTGCA
>JANOPR010000691.1:0-2649 GCA_031421955.1 Burkholderiales bacterium | reverse complement strand
GAGCCCTGTGCTCCTCGCCGCCTCACAGGCGCGCCCGGCGGCTGCCCAGCCCCGGCCTTGCAGGCACTCGCGCGATCCTCGACGGCCGAAGTGCACCACTATCTCGGCAAGGCTGCGGGGCGGCCAGTGCCGGGGTGAGTTTGCGACGGCGAGGAGCGCAGGGCTCGAGGTCGGCGCGCGCAGCGCGCTTCGTGATCTGACTCGCCGAAACTGTTTGACCACAGCGAGCGGAGGGAGTTTTTCGGCGCGACCTCGAGACCGAGCACCAGAGCGGACCCCGCGCAGCGGGGCGTCGCAGTCCGAACCCCGGCGCTGGCCGCCCCGCAGCCTTGCTTGCGCACAGTCTGTCGCGCAGATCGAATTGCGGACGCTGGCGAACGCACCCAGCGGGCCGAATTGGAACAGTCAGATGGATGCCATTGCACGCATTTGCGTATCAGGCCCTGACGGCGGCCCGGTACGCGTGCCACGAGGCATGCCCGAGCACCGGGCCGACCACCACCAACCCGGCAAACCACGGCAGCATCGCAATCACGACCAGCAACGTGATCAGCGCGCCCCACAGCAGCATCACGCCGGGCTGGGCCAACACCAGGCGCAGGCTGGTCAGGCCGGCGGTGATGGCGTCGACCGGACGGTCCAGGATCAGCGGCATCGCCACGACGCTGATCGCGAAGATCAAGCCGGCGAAGACGCCGCCGACCGCGAGGTAGGCGACGATGAAGCCCAGATTCTCGGGGTCGAGCAACGCCAGGATCGAGCCCTTGAAGTCGGGCATGCCGTCGAAGCTGACCGCAAACACGACCAGCGCGGCGCGGCCCCACAGCATCTCCAGCACCAGCAGCACGAAGCCGAAGATCGCCAGCGTGCCGGTGCGCGTGTCCCAGGCCAGCAGCGAGTCGCCGAAGTCGGGCTTCTCGCCGCGTTCAAGGCGCTGACTGGCGTGGTACAGGCCCAGGCACAGGAACGGCCCGAGCAGCAGGAAGCCGGCCGACAGCGCCAGCATGTAGGCCGCCGCGTTCTCGTAGACCTTCATCAAGGTCCAGCCCATGACCATGAAGCAGCCGCCGTAGAACAGGCCGATGCCCGGGCAGCGCAGGAAGTCGCGCGCGCCCAGGCGCAACCAGCGCAAGGGGTCGCGCCATTGAAGGGGGTTGAGTTCGATTGCGGGTGAGCCGGCTTGCGGGGACGGGGCGTCGGCCATGGTCAGATGACGTTGTGCTCGATCAGGCGCTCGTTGCGCAGCAGGCGCTCGGGGGCCAGCGGGGCCAGATCCAGGCGGGTGTAGCGGCCACTGGCGATGCGCTCGGCGAGGGCCATGCCGATCGCCGGTGCGTGCTGCATGCCGTGACCCGAGAAGCCGCAGGCCACGAAGGCGTTGTCCCAGCCAGGCAGGGCGCCGACGACCGCGTTGTGGTCGAAGGCGTTCATCTCGTAGTAGCCGGCCCAGGCCGAGTGCACGCGCAGGGCCTCAAAGGCCGGGATGCGCGCGGCCAGCATCGGCCAGATCACGTCGTCGAACAGGGCGTGGTCGATTGCGTCGAGTGGCAGGTCGTCGGCGTCATCGCCGCGCGGCGGGGCGCCCGCCAGGAAATGCGCGCCTTCGGGGCGCAGCCAGATGCCCGAGGGGTCGATGAGCAGCGGGCAGCCGGGCAGGCAGGCCGGCGACGAGAGCACGAACACATCGCGCTTCTTGGCGCTCACGGGCAACGCGAGGCCGAGCTGCGCGGCCAGCGGCGCGGTCCAGGCCCCGGCTGCGAGCAGGATGCTGTCGCCGCTGTGGCGCGTGCCCTGGGCGTCGATCGCGGAGTGCACGCGGCCGGCGCTGCCTTCGAACGCGACGGCGTTGGCGTTGACGAACTTCGCGCCGCAGGCGATGGCCTTGCGCCGCAACGCGGCGTGCAGGGCCGGTCCGTCGAACCAGCCCTCGCCGCGCACGCCCCAGGCGCTCAGCGCGATGCCCTCGGTGGCCAGCCAGGGCCAGCGCGCCTGCAACGCGGCGGCGTCGAGCAACGCGATGTCGGCGCCGCTCGTGCGCTGCACCGCGTGGTTCTGTCGCAACTGCGCCGCGCCTGCGGCGCTGGCCAGGTACAGGTAGCCGGCCTCGACCAGACCCACCTCGGGCCGCTCGCCGTTCACGGCCAGCTCATCGCCGATGCGGCGCAGAAACGCCAGGCTGGCTTGCGACAGGGCGATGTTGATCGGGGTCGAGAATTGCTGGCGGATGGAGCTCGCCGACAATGCGCTCGACGCCCGGGCGTAGCTCGGGTCGCGCTCGAGCACGGTCACCGAAGCCCGATGGTCGCGGGCGAGAAAGCAGGCGCAGGCCGCGCCGATCACGCCCCCGCCCACGATCACTACACTGGATGCCGTCATGTTGATCCGAGTGTATTCAGCCGCCGAAGTCCACGCCGCCCTGCCTTGGCCGCGGCTGGTGCGCGCACTGGCAGACGCCTTCGTGGCCGGCGACACGGTGGTGCCGTTGCGTCACGCGCACTCGCTCGGGCAGGGCGACACCTTGCTGTTGATGCCGGCGTGGTCAGCCACCGCGCTGGGCCTCAAGCAGGTCAGCGTGATGCCCGGCGCCGCCGCCCAGGGCCTGCCGACCGTGCAGGCCAGCTACCTGCTCAGCGACCGCGCCAGCGGTGC
>JANOPR010000690.1:0-1905 GCA_031421955.1 Burkholderiales bacterium | reverse complement strand
ATCGAATCTGCATCTTGCGAACCCGATGCGTCCTCGCTGTCGTCGCCCGAGGCATCGCCAGCCGTGGACACTTTTCGCGTACCGCTGACGCTGATGTTGACAACCGCCGGACCGAAACGCGCGGCGATGCTCGCCATGTCGGGCAGACCCGCGGCGATGGGCGCAGCGACAGGGCTGGCCGCTACCGTGGGTTCGAACGGCAGCGTCTGGGCGTGGCTGTGTTTGTAGTAGCCGGTGGCGGCCAGCGCTATCGCGGCGGCTGCGGCGATGGCGATTGCGGAACGGCGTTGCGGTGTCGGGTTGAGTTGCATGAGGTGTCTCCGGTTGGTTAGGCTGGTGCGGGCTGGGGGGTGGCGACCGATCAGGTCGGGTCGTTCGGGCCGTGCAAGTACAAGGTGCCGCCCAATCCAACGATGGCGGCGGCGATGAGGAGAATGCGTGGGGTGTTCATGGTCTGGCTCCAATCCTGGTTCGATGCGCGATGGATGCCGCAAGGTCATGCTGCGCTTCAGTTGCCCTGTATGTGTTGCAGGCGCGAGCGAAGTCTGTGACAGCTGACATGGGTGCCATCACGTCCGCTCGACCGCCAGGCGCAGGTACAGGTCGAACGACGCGCCCGGCTCGAGCGTCAGCGTGTAGTTGCGTCTCAAGTCGCCGCGGATGGCGGTGACGCGGTACGTGCCCGCTGGCAAGGGCAAGTCAGTCAGCGGCCCGGCGTCGTCGATGGCGCCCAACCGTTGCCCCTGCAGATCGTCGACTTGGAGCTTGAGCGGAAGCCGCAATTCATGCTGCAGGCCGCTCGAGTAACGCGCGCGCAGCCGATGCAGCGCGGACTCAAAGCGCGGCCGGGTGTGGCTGCGCTGATCTTCAGCGTGAATCAGGAGGCGCGCCACTGTCAAGCTTGCAGTGCACGGGGCGGTGTGGGTATCCAAGACAGGCTCTCCTCGTGCTTGACACCTGCAATGCGCCGCGCCGCGATGCCCGTCAGTTCGGAACCGCAGGCGGAAGACCGGCTTCGTTGTCCTCGCCGCGACGGCTGCGAGCGCGTTGCACGAGCACTGTCACCAGCGTGGCAGCCGCGGCCGAGCTGGACATGAGCGGCGATGCCGCGAGCATCTGGGCCAGGCCGTCGACGGCCTCGATGCTGACCTGCTGGGCGTGGTCGACCAGGGCGATCACATGAGCAGCCCGTACGCTCTGGATGTCCTCGAGCCGAACGTGCAGGTCCGGCCAGCCGCCACGAAATCGGACATTGGCAAAGATTCCTCCCGCCACGGCAACGAGCGACAGGACGCCCAGCGGGCGCAGGAGCTGTTCGAGCAGGTGGCCGCGCTCGACTGCGGGGGCGCACTCATAGACCTCGGCCACCAGCTGCGGAATCGAGAGATCCGGCGTCTGGCAACCCGGTTCGTTCGAGGCCACTGCAGGTGAAGCGTTCAGCGAATTCATGGCATGTCAATCCTGGGTTGAGTCGCCCGCTCATGGCATGTGAGCGGACTTCATGGACCAACCCGGGTGCGCGGTCGCGCCCCGGCTCAGAAGCCGACCCGCACCCCGAAGGTGTACTGGTCGATGTTCGGTTTGTTGCCGAAGGCACTCGGGTGGTAGCGTTCCCACTCGCCGCGCAGCGCCACGTTGCTGGTCATCGAATACTGCGCACCCAAGCCCAGCTTGAGGCCGTTGCCGCTGCTGTCGCCGTTGGAGGTGTCCAGGTTGACGTGGGCCACGCCGATGCGCCCGAGCAGCGACCACTTGTCGACCACCGGGTAGAGGCCCACTGCGTCGAGATACACGCTGCGGCCGTCCACCTTGGCCGTGCCGTTCGCAATGTGGCCGAGGTCGGCGACACCGGCCTCGAGCGCGAAGTTCGGCGTGAGCTGGTAGCCGCCGAAGAGCTTGCCGCTG
>JANOPR010000689.1:0-3138 GCA_031421955.1 Burkholderiales bacterium | reverse complement strand
AGCAACGCGGCGTCGAGCGCGATCAACTGGGCGGCGATGTGCTCGGCCTGCGCGGGAGGTGCGGCGCTGATGCCGGCCAGACGCGGCAACAAATCGCTGGCGTGCCAGGCCGCACTCCACTCGCGCCGGCACTGGGGCAGGCCATCTAGCACCTGCTGCGCTGTTGGCAGTGGCGCCGCAAGTTCCGCACGTGTGCGGATCGCCGCCTCGAAGGTCTTCAGTGCTGCCACATGGCGCACGCTCACATAGCTGTCGGCGGGGCCACGCCAGGACGCCGCGCCCGGATCCGAGGGCCGGACCACGGCCACCAGCAGCACGATGCCGAGCATGATCGGCACGATGGCGAGGCTGGCGGCAATCGCGAAGTCGAGCAATGAGCGGCCGCGCTGTTCAGGCATCGGGGCCTCTTGCGCCATTGCGTCCAGGCAGGTCGACGTTCAGGCACAGGGCGAGGAACGCCAGGTTGACCAGCAACGAAGTCATGCCGAAGCTGACGAAGGGAAAGGTGACGCCGGTCAGCGGCAGCAGAGCCAGGTTGCCGGCGACCGTGACGGCCAGTTGACACAGCGTGAGGACGACCCAGGCCACGCCGATCCAGCTCAGCAGCGCCTGACCGTCGAAGGCCAGGTGGCCCTCGCGGGCGACGAGGCGCGGCTCGCCACGGGTGACCCGCCCGTGGTGACGGATCAGCCGGTGCAGCCACAGCGCACAGCCCACGGCCGCCGCCCAGGCCACCGCCGCGCCGAACACGCCGACGATCGCGGTGAAGGTGTAGTCGCTGTGGATCTGCGCCGGCACGCCGCTGCATTGACCGGCCGGCGAGAACCCGCACCAGGGCGTGGCGCCAATGCCAAAGCCTTGTGCCGGTGCCGCACGCCGGAACCACGCCACCAGGGCTTGCTGGTCATTGGTCGACGCGAGTGGCGCGGCCAGGCTCTCCAGGCGCGCGGCGGTCACGCTGTCGACGCTGCCGAGCTGGAACAGCGCCAGCGTGACTGCGGCAATCCAGGCCGCAAAGATCATGACCGCCAGCACGAAGGGGCCCAGCGTGCGGCCGCTGCGCAGATGCCACCACATCGCGACCGATGCGGCGAGGAAGGCACCGGATGCGTAGCCTGCGATCAGCAGCGGCCCCATGTCGCGCGTGAAGAGCATGGCGGCAATCAGCACCGCGACGACGAACAACAGGGGCCAGAGGTAGCGCCACACGGCCACCGCGATGGGGCCCGCGCGCGCCAGCCGTTCGGCCAGCGGCCCGGCACGCAGAAAGAAGAACCACGCGGCGCCGACGATCAACCACACCCGCCCCAGCTCCGACGTGAGCTGGCGCAGATTGGACAGCGACAGTGCGAACAGCGTCAGCGCGGCCGCAGTCGCCAGCACGATGGCAATGAACGCGCCGCTGCGGCCCAGCCGCTGCGTCGAGCTGCTGGCGGCTTCCCCGATGATCGACAGCAGCCAGCCAAGCCCACGCGCCAGCGACTGACGCAGGAACAACAGCAGCGAGAACAGCAACATGCCGAGCCACAGGTGGCCCTGGTGGTACAGCGCCAGATAGCGGTTGACCGGGTGGCCATTGGCCGACAAGTCCAGCAGCAGCACGGCGCCCAGGCCGGTGGCCAGCACCAGGCCGGGGTAGCCCAGACGCGTGCTCATGGCCTGAGCCGGCGCCTTGACGAAGTTGTCGTGCTTGCCGCCGACGGACCATCCCCACACCAACACGGCACTGGCAACGAGCCACAACACGAAGTCGGCAGGTGGACTGGCCAGCGCCTGCTCCCAGCGCTCCGGCCGGGCCGGCTCGAAGGCACGGTTGCCGGCGAACGGCCACGGCACGCGAGCCAGCCAGGCGGCGAGCGCCCACAGGGCCAATGCGGCCGCCACGCCGAACGTCGGCCGCGCGGAGCGCCGGCTCCACACCAGCAAGGCAAAACCGAGCAGCATGGCGAGCGCCCATTGCACGCCAGCCGATGACAACAAGCGTCGCAGGGCCTCGTTCTTGCGCGCATTGACCTGCGACTGCCGGGCGTCAGCCATGACCGCTGCGGTGGTCGCGAGTGCGACCACCGCAGCGCCCTCATCGCACGCCGGCCCAGGTGCGGCAGCCCCCGGCAGGATCGCAGCGCTGGCCAGCGCGGCGGTGGCGCTACGGCCGTCGAGCGCCGCGGCCAGCAGCAGCAGCGCATTGGCCTGGGCCATCGCCTGCACGGCGGCTGCGTTTCCAGACGCGGCAGGAGCAGCCAATGCGGCCTGGACCCAGCGCACGGCACAACCCAGCGAAGGTGGCCCGGTCGTGTCGAGGGGCGACAGTTGGAAGCGGTCGATGTAGGGCTGAATGTCGGTCTCGATCGCGGTGATGCCGGAGGCGACGTCGCGGACATCGCCACCGCCTTCACGCTGCAGCAGGCGCAGCGCATTCAAGCGCGCCTGGGCTTCGTGTAGCGGGGCAAGCAGGGCATGGCCGGCACGCAATCCAGCGCGCTCGAGGCCGGCCGGCAGACTGGCCCCGGATGAGGCCGTGGCCGTGGCCGTAGCCGACGCTGGCGCCGCGCTGATTCCAGCGCACAGACGATCACGAACCAGGGCTTCGGCGGGCCGGGCGTGGTGTCTGCAAACGGCAGGCAAGCTGGGCTCGGGCAGCCCGGTCACGTGCAAGCCGGTATCGGCAAAGCGGTCTGCGCGACCGTTACCGAACTCTGCGACGCGATCGAACGCCGGCACCAGGGCCGCAACGGAAGCCAGCACCAAGGCCAGCTCGAGCCACGCCGGCAGGCTGCCTGCCAGCCCTTGGCGGCGTGGGCGGAGCGCGCCGGCATCGGCGCTGAGTTGCATGCTGGTGTGCCGCAATGAGGCCATTCTGAAGCAGGTCGAGCCAGTGGGTGCCTCGCACAGGCTTGAACAGCGCGCAACGGCAGAAGCACGCACCCGCCTGGGCCAACGCGGATGGCTTGTGCAGGCCGACAGGGACTTCCCGCTCGAAGGGCAGCTTTACCTAAGTTCACATTGCCGCGCGCGGTGGGTGGCGTGTGCGGCAAGGATTGCCCACTCAGTCAAGCCAGCCACGACATCGCCAAAACAGGTGTTGAACACCGCCGTCAGGATTGGCCCGACTATCATGCCCGCTCACTACCGCGCGGG
>JANOPR010000688.1:0-10155 GCA_031421955.1 Burkholderiales bacterium | reverse complement strand
AACGAGCCGAGGGTATTGACAGGAACACCACTCAATGCAAACCAATCTGCTGAAACCCAAAGCCATCAACGTCGAGCCGATCGGCGGCCACCGCGCCAAGGCCACGCTCGAGCCCTTCGAGCGCGGCTACGGCCACACGCTGGGCAACGCCCTGCGCCGTGTGCTGCTGTCGTCGATGGTGGGCTACGCGCCGACCGAGGTCACGATCGCCGGCGTGCTGCACGAGTACTCGACGATCGACGGCGTGCAGGAAGACGTCGTCCACATCATGTTGAATTTAAAGGGCGTGACCTTTCGCCTGCACAACCGCGACGAAGTCACGCTGGTGCTGCGCAAGGAAGGCGAAGGCCCGGTCACGGCCGGCGACATCCAGACCCCGCATGACGTCGAGATCATCAACCCCGATCACGTGATCGCGCACCTGTCGCACGGCGGCAAGCTCGACATGCAGATCAAGGTCGAGAAGGGCCGCGGCTACGTGCCGGGCAACATGCGCCGCTTCGGCGACGAGCCGACCAAGTCGATCGGCCGCATCGTCCTCGACGCGTCGTTCTCGCCGGTCAAGCGCGTCAGCTACGCGGTCGAGAACGCGCGTGTCGAACAGCGTACCGACCTGGACAAGCTGGTGATGGAGATCGAGACGAACGGCGCGATCAGCCCCGAGGAAGCGATCCGCGCCTCGGCCAAGATTCTGGTCGAGCAGTTGGCAGTCTTCGCTCAGCTCGAGGGCAGCGAAGTCAGCGGCATCTTCGAAGAGCAGAAGCGCGCGACCAGCACCTTCGATCCGATCCTGCTGCGTCCGGTCGACGAGCTCGAACTCACGGTGCGTTCGGCCAACTGCCTGAAGGCCGAGAACATCTATTACATCGGCGACCTGATCCAGCGTACCGAGACTGAACTGTTGAAGACCCCGAACCTGGGACGCAAGTCGCACAACGAAATCAAGGAAGTGCTTGCCTCGCGCGGTCTCACGCTAGGCGCGCGCCTGGAGAACTGGCCGCCGCAGGGACTCGACAAGAGGTAAGGGCGGCAACAGCGCCGTCAAAGAAGTGGGCTTCCGAAGTTGAAGCCCGGTGCAACTCGCAGTACCTGATACGGCTGGGAGAACAATCAACGAAAGGACAAGCACCATGCGTCACCGCAACGGACTACGAAAACTCAACCGCACCAGCGCGCACCGCCAGGCGATGCTGCGCAACATGTGCAATTCGCTGATCACGCACGAGGCGATCAAGACCACGCTGCCCAAGGCCAAGGAGCTGCGCATGGCTGTCGAGCCGCTGATCACGCTGGCCAAGGAACCGACGCTGGCCCACAAGCGCCTGGCCTTCGACCGCACGCGTGACCGCGACGTGGTGGCCAAGCTCTTCGGCGAACTGGGCCCGCGCTACAAGGCGCGCCCGGGTGGCTACACGCGGATCCTGAAGATGGGTTTTCGCGTCGGCGACAACGCACCGATGGCTTTCGTCGAATTTGTCGATCGTCCCGAGCCCGCGGCCGACGAAGTCAAGACCGACGCCGAGTAAGCGTCGCTCTTCATCGCACACAAGGCCAGCTGCAAGCGGGCCTTGTTCGTTTCTGGCGATGCCTACGCGAACAAGGTGCGACCGCGTTGCGCATGCGGCAAGCACAGCGTCGCTCGCTCTCGAGTCGGGTCGCAATTTGGTGTGCCACTCAACGAATTCGCGCGAGGTGCCATGTTAGAATTCGCCTCGCGGGGTGGAGCAGCCTGGGAGCTCGTTGGGCTCATAACCCAAAGGTCGCAAGTTCAATTCTTGCCCCCGCAACCAATCACGAAAGGCCCTCGGCAAGAGGGCCTTTTTTCTTGCTCGTCGCGCATGCCGGCCAGGCTGACGCAGCGCAATGTGCAGCAGCTCCAAATGATTGACAGTCGCCGAACTCATCGTGAAGATGCTGCCCATCCACCCGTTGCCACCCGCGACCTCCGGCAAGGTCGTCGTGGGGCCCTGGCGCTTTTCGCACCTGATGAAGGCGCCCCATCGCCTCGCCTTTGCGGCGGGCGCGACGATGCTGGCCGTCGCAACACTGTGGTGGGCCCTGGTGCTGACGGCGCGCGCTGCGGGACTCGCGTTGCCGTGGGCCGTCGTGCCGTCTTCAGCGCATGGTCTGGTGATGTCACTGGGGTTCATGCCGCTCTTCGTCGCCGGGTTCGCGTTCACGGCCGGGCCGCGTTGGCTGGGCCTGCCCGAAGTCTCGGCCCGGGCCTTGCGGCTGCCCGTGCTGTCGATGCTCGGGGGCTGGGCCCTCGCGTTGCCGGGGTTTCACGCATCCGTTGCGCTCGCGTCCGTCGGGCTGGCCGCCGTGGCGCTGGGCTGGAGCGCAATCGCGAGCCGGTTCGTGCAGCTGCTGCGTGCAAGCACCGCGCCGGACAAGCTGCACGCCACCCTGCTGGCCGTGACGGCGGCCGTCGGCGTGCTGACACTGTGGTCGGCCGCTGCGGCATTGGCGCTGGAATCGGAGCCCTTGCTGCGCACCGCCACCGCAGTGGCCTTGTGGGGCTTCCTCACGCCGCTGTTCGTCACGGTGGCCCACCGCATGCTGCCGTTTTTCACCGCCGGCGCATTGCCGCAGCAGCGCGCGTGGCGGCCCGACACGCTGCTCTGGGCGATGCTCGGGGCGGTCGTGGCCGAGTTGCCCTTTGCCGTGGCCGAATTGTGGTGGTGGCCGCTGCCGACCTGGCTGCGCTGGGTGCAGGTGGCGATCGAAGCGCCCGCGGCGCTGCTGCTGCTCTGGCTCGCCCTGCATTGGGGGCTGGTACAAAGCCTGAAGATTCGCCTGCTTGCGATGCTGCACTTGGGTTTCCTGTGGTTGGGCATCGCCTTGGCGCTCGGCGCGATCTCGCACACCCAGATGGCGTTGCAAGGCGCCGCGCATTCGCTCGGCCTGGCGCCGCTGCACGCGCTGACGATGGGCTATCTGGGCAGCACCTTGCTTGCCATGGCCACCCGCGTCACTGCTGGCCACAGCGGCCGGCCACTGGCTGCCGACAACCTGGCCTGGGCCCTGTTCTGGACGCTGCAGGCGGCTGTGGTGCTGCGCCTGGGCGGCGCACTCTGGACCGCAGCAAGCGCACCACTGGTGCTCGCCGCCGCCGCGTGGCTGGTTGCCATGGTGGGCTGGGCGTTGCGCTACGGTGGCTGGCTGGGTCGGCCGCGTGCCGATGGCCGGCCGGGTTGAGATGACGGCCCCAAGCACGCTGCGCTCGCGCCCCCGAGCGGAGCTCAGGCCGCTTGGGACGGCCCGGCGCTGGCCTGAGGCCCTTGGCTGGCGTGAAAACCCTGCCCTTGAAGTGGATCAATTCCCCACGCGCGGCACAGCGTGGATGATGTGAACCTGTTGCCTGCCGGACCCCTACCTTGACCCTCAAGACCCCCCCGAGAAAAGCCGCGAATGCGCTTGCATTGCCGCCCCAGGCCATCAGCGCCGAGGTGCTGCGCGAGAAGTACGCCAAGGGCGATGAACAAACCGTCGACGCCGTGTACCGACGCGTGGCCACGGCCCTGGCCGGACCCGAAGTCGCTGACCAGCAAGTCCAATGGGCCGAGCGCTATGCGCAGGCTCTCGACCAGGGCTTCATCCCGGCCGGGCGCATTCAGTCCGCGGCTGGCGCGGGCCTGGCCGCCACATTGATCAACTGTTTCGTGCAGCCGGTTGGCGACTCGATCAGCCAACTCGACGATGGCCACCCGGGCATCTACACGGCCCTGGCCGAAGCGGCCGAGACGATGCGCCGCGGTGGTGGCGTCGGCTACGACTTCTCGCGCATCCGCCCGCGCGGGGCCTGGGTCGGCGCGACGCACAGTTCGGCCTCCGGCCCGGTGAGCTACATGCGCGTCTTTGATCGCTCCTGCGAAACCGTCGAGTCGGCCGGCGCGCGGCGCGGTGCGCAGATGGGCGTGCTGCGCTGCGACCATCCCGACATCGAGGAGTTCATCCACGCCAAGGACCGCGGCGACCTGAAGAACTTCAACATCTCAGTCGGCGTCAGCGACGCCTTCATGCAGGCCGTGCACGACGCCGGCGATGTCGAATTGGTCCACCGCGCCGAGCCGGGCGTGGCACAGAAGGCCGCGGGCGCCTACCGGCGCGGCGATGGTCAATGGGTCTATCGCAAGCTGCCCGCGCGCGAGCTGTGGGCGCAGGTCATGCACGCCACCTACGACCACGCCGAGCCCGGCGTGCTGTTCCTCGACACCATTAATCGCGACAACAACCTGGCGTACTGTGAAGACATCAGCGCGACCTATCCCTGTGGCGAGCAGCCGCTGCCCGCTTACGGTTGCTGCTGCCTCGGCTCGATCAACCTGACGCGCTTCGTGCAACGACCGTTCGAGGCCGATGCCGCGTTCGATGAAGTCGGTTTCTCCGCGCTGGTGCGCACGGCGGTGCGCATGCTCGACAACGTGCTCGACGTGACGATGTGGCCGCTGCCGCAACAGCGCGACGAGGCGGCCGCCAAGCGCCGCGTCGGCCTGGGCTTCACCGGCCTGGGCGATGCGCTCGTGATGCTGGGCCTGCGCTACGACACCGACGCGGCCCGCGCCATGGCGCGGCACATCGCCGAGCGCATGCGCGACACCGCCTATGACGCCTCGGTGGACCTGGCCATCGAGCGCGGCGCCTTCCCGCTGTTCAACGCCGACCTGTACCTCTCCGGCGGCACCTTCGCGTCGCGCCTGCCGCAGGCGCTGAAGGACCGCATCCGCACGCACGGCATGCGCAACTCGCACCTGCTGTCGATCGCACCCACCGGCACGATCAGCCTGGCCTTTGCCGACAACGCCAGCAATGGCATCGAGCCGCCGTACAGCTGGACCTACGTGCGCAAGAAGCGCCAGCCCGACGGCAGCTTTGCCGAGCATCTGGTGCAAGACCATGCCTGGCGCCTGTACAAGCACCTCAAGGGCGACGACGCGCCGCTGACATCGGCTTTCGTCACCGCGCTCGAGATGAGTGCCCAGGCCCACGCCGAGATGGTGGCCGCGGTGGCGCCTTTCATCGACACCGCGATCAGCAAGACCGTCAACGTGCCGGTCGACTATCCATACGCCGACTTCGAGCAGCTCTACCACCAGGCCTGGTCGCTCGGCCTCAAGGGCCTGGCCACCTACCGGCCCAACGCGGTGCTCGGCAGCGTGCTGTCGACGCAGCCCGCGCCACTGCAGGTGAGCGACCCGAACCGCCGCCTGGCCCTGGAGGCGCCTGCCGTGCCGGTGCTGGCCTCGTTGCGCTGGCCGGGCCGGCCCGATCTGCCCGGGGGCAACGCCGCCTGGGCCTACATGATCGAGCATCCGTTCGGCTCCTTCGCCCTGTTCGTCGGCGACGTGCCGCGCGATGGCGACGTCCGCGGCGTGCAGCCCTTCGAGGTCTGGGTCAACGGCGCCGAGCAACCGCGAGGCCTGGGTGCGCTGGCCAAGACGCTGTCGATGGACCTGCGCACCAACGACGCGGCCTGGCTGCAATTGAAGCTCGACGCACTGGCCACGGTGGCCGAGGAGCGCCCGTTCGAGATGCCGTTCCCGCCGCACGGCGAGCAGCGGCCGTTCCCCGGCGTGGTTGCGGCCACCGCAGCCGTGATCCGCTGGCGCTGCGAGCAACTCGGCACGCTGCCGCCGCCGCCCGGCCGCGCCACGCCGGTGATGGATGCCCTGTTCGCCCGTGATGAGCCGCACACCGATCCGTCGGGAACGCTGGCCTGGGCGGTGGACATCGACAACCCGGCCAGCGGCGAGGCCTTCACCGTGACCTTGAAAGAGGTCACGCTGCCGGGCCCCGACGGCCTGAGCGTGACGCGTCCCTGTGCGCTGGCGCTGGCCGGCAACTACCCGCGCGCGCTGGACGGGCTGGCGCGGCTGTTGTCGCTGGACATGCGCGTGATCGACCCGGCATGGATCGGCATGAAGTTGCGCAAGCTGCTCAACTACGCCGAGCCGCTGGGCCACTTCATGGCTTTCGTGCCCGGGCTGCCGGCGGGCCAGCGGCGCCAGCAGGTCTGGCCCTCCACGGTGGCCTACCTGGCGCGCCTGGTGATCCACCGCTACGCCATGCTCGGCGTGCTCGACGAACAGGGATTCCCGCTGCGCGAGATGGGCGTGCTCGATGCGCCCAAGCCCGGGCAGGCGAGCGTGCTGCAGGCCGGCCGCCCCTGCCCGGAATGCGGCAACGCCAGCGTGATCCACAAGGACGGCTGCGACTTCTGCACCGCCTGCGGCTATGTGGGGCAATGCGGATGAGGCTTCGGCGCTTTGGCATCGAAGCGCCGGGCCAGCCCGCACCGCCATGGACAACGCGCGAATGGTTCAACAGCGAGGCCGCCGTGCAGCTCGCCGACCTGCGCGGCAAGGTCGTCGTCCTGCATGCGTTCCAGATGCTCTGCCCGGCTTGTGTGCACCACGGTCTGCCGCAGGCGCAGCGGATCCATGCGACCTTCGCGCCGCAGGACGTCGCCGTCATCGGCCTGCACACCGTCTTTGAACACCACGCGGCGATGACGCCGGTCTCGCTCGAAGCGTTTCTGCGTGAGTACCGGATTTCCTTTCCGGTCGGCGTGGATGCACCCGGCTCCGATCCGCGCGAGCCGATTCCAACCACGATGCAGGCCTACGCCATGCAAGGCACGCCGAGCCTGATCCTGATTGACCGCCGCGGCGATCTGCGGCACCAAGCCCTTGGCGCCGAGGATGACCTTGCGGTCGGCGCCGCGATTGCAGCGCTGGTCGGCGAGGCCGGCTGAGCGGGTCATCAGGCAACCTCCGTGCTGCGCACTGCGGTATTCGCCTTGGGAGCGGCCCGGCGGCTCACGCGCACGACGCACAATCCGGCTTTGCCGCAGACCGCGCCATGACCATGCGCACGATCCAGATCGACGATCACTTGTACCAGTACGTGCTCGACCACTCGGTGCGGGAGCATCCCGCGCAGGTTGCGCTGCGCGAGGCCACGCGAACGCATGCGCATGCCGGCATGCAGATCTCGCCCGACCAGGGCCAGTTCATGGCGCTGCTGATCAAGCTGCTGGGTGCCCGGCGCACGATCGAGGTCGGCACCTTCACCGGCTACAGCGCGCTGGCGGTCGCCCTGGCGCTGCCCGACGATGGCCGCGTGCTGGCCTGCGACATCAGCGATGAGTACACGCGCATCGGCCGGCCGTTCTGGCAGCAGGCTGGTGTGGAGCACAAGATCGACCTCGTGCTGGCGCCCGCGCTGCGCACGCTCGACGCCCGGCTCGCCGCGGGCGAGGCCGGGAGCTACGACTTCGCCTTCATCGACGCCGACAAGTCGAACTACGACGCTTACTACGAGCGTTGCCTGAAGCTGGTGCGTGCGGGGGGCTTGATCGCCCTGGACAACATGCTCTGGAGCGGCGCGGTGGCGCGCCCCGCGAAGGACGCCGACACCGCAGCGCTGCAGCAGCTCAACGCCAAGCTGCACCGCGACGAGCGCATCGACCTCACGCTGCTGACGGTCGGCGACGGCCTGACGCTGGCGCGCAAGCGCTGAGGCCCGCGCCAGGGCGCCGACTCACCAGGGCAGGGCCTCGCCGTTCTGGTGCAGGAAGCGGCCGCTGGTTTGGAGCCCGAGTTCGTCGATGCGCTGCAGGAGCCCGCGAACCGCCTCGTCCGCGTCGATCATGCCGTGGCCGCGGGTCATCTCGGTGCGCACCGAGCCGGGGTGGAGCATCACGACCGCGATGCCTCGGGGTTTGAGATCGTGGGCCAAGCTGACGCCCGCCGCGTTCAGCGCCGCCTTGCTCATGCGGTAGCCGTAGTAGCCGCCCGAGCCGTTGTCGGCGATCGACCCCATGCGGCTGGTGATCAGCGCGACTTTCGAGCCCTTGTGAAGACGGGCGGCGAGCGCGCGCGTGAGCATCAGCGGCGCCACCGCATTGAGCTCGAACTGCGCGCGTAGCCTGTCCGGGTCGACGTCTTCCAGCGAGTCGGCCGCCAGCATGCCGGCGTTCTGAATCAGCAGGTCAATGTCGTCCGCGGCGAATCGCGCGGCCAGGCGCGCGGCGGCCGTGGGCTCGGTCACGTCGATTCCTGCCTCGACGCGCACACCGAGTGCGTCGAGCTCGGGCGAGCTCTTGCGACACACCGCAACCACGCTCGCGCCGCGCGCCTTGAGTTGGCGCGCGAGTTCGAGGCCGATGCCGCGGTTGGCGCCGGTGACGACAGAAATACCCATGGCGTGGCTCCTTGAGGATTGGCGGGTTGTGGCTCAGCCGGCCAGATGATCGGCCAATACGCGAGCCACATGCAGCGCCTCGCGGCCGGCGCCGTCGGCGATCTGGTGCCGGCAGCTGGTGCCGTCGGCGACGATCAAGGCCTCGGGTGCGGCGCGCACGGCGGGCAGCAGGGCGAGTTCGGCCATCTGCATCGACACCGCCTGGTGCGCGGCCTCGTAACCGAAGCTGCCGGCCATGCCGCAGCACGAGCTCTCGATCAAGGTCGGCTCGGCGCCGGGGATCAGGCGCAGCACGTCGAGCACCGGCGGCATTGCGCCGAAGGCCTTCTGGTGACAATGGCCGTGCACCCGCATCGGCGCTCGCGCCGCGCGCAATGCGGGGCGGAAGCGCCCGGCCTGGGCTTCCCGGGCCAGGAACTCTTCGAACAGCAGCGCCTGCGCGCCCACCACGTGGGCGTCGTCGCCCAGCCCCAGGCTCAGCATTTCGTCGCGCAGGGTCAGCAGGCACGAGGGTTCGAGGCCGACGATGGCAATGCCGCGCGCTGCGAACGGCAGCAGCGCGTCGAGCAGTTGCCGCGCACGGGCCTTGGCCTGGGCAGCCATGCCCGCAGCCAGGTAGGTGCGGCCGCAACACAGGGTCTCGTCGCGCTGACCGCGCGCGGCATGCACGGCATAACCGGCCGCCTGCAACACGCGCACGGCGGCGACCGCGTTCTCGGTCTCGAGGTGGCCGTTGAAGGTGTCGACGAACAGCACCACCGGCCGGGTCGACTCGAGCAGCTCGGCGCGCGTGGCCAACTTCAATGCCGCCGCGCCGCGCCAGAAAGTGTCGCGCCGAAAGCGCGGCAGCGACCGAGCGGCCGACAGGCCGAGCCAGCGTTCGCCCAGGCGTCGGAGCAGCGGCGCGCGGTTGCGCAGGTTCATCAGCCACGGCACCCGGCTGGCCATCGCGGCATAGGCCGGCAGGTGCGCCAGCAGCCAGTCCTTGGCCGACACGCCATGGGCCAAGCGGCGCTGCGCCAGCACTTCGAGTTTCATCTTGGCCATGTCCACGCCGGTCGGGCAATCGCGTTTGCAGCCCTTGCAACCGACGCACAGCTCGAGCGCGTCGCGCACGGCCTCGCCGGTCAGGGCATCGGCGCCGAGCTGCCCCGACAGCGCCAGGCGCAAGGTGTTGGCGCGGCCGCGCGTCAGGTGTTGTTCGTCGCGCGTGACGCGGTAGCTCGGGCACATGGTGCCGGCGTCGAACTTGCGGCAATGGCCGTTGTTGTTGCACATCTCGACCGCCTTGGCCAGGCCGCCGGTCGAATCGCCGCCGCTGCCGGGCGCGCTCGTCGCTTGCGTGACCGGGTCGTTCTGCACATTCCACGCCGACCAGTCGAACACCGGCTTCAATGCGATCGTCGAGTAGCCGGGCGCGAAACGGAACAGGCGGGCGTCGTCCATCTTCGGCGGGTCGACGATCTTGCCCGGGTTCATCAGGTGAGTCGGATCGAGCTTGTCCTTGATGGCACGGAACGCGTCGTTGATCTTCGGGCCGAACTGCCAGCCGATCCACTCGCCGCGACACAGGCCGTCGCCATGCTCGCCGCTGTAGGCGCCCTTGAACTTGCGCACCAGCGCAGCGGCTTCATCGGCGATGGTGCGCATCTTGGCCGCGCCACCGGTCGGCCCGCTCTGGCGCAGGTCCAGGATCGGCCGCACATGCAGGGTGCCTACAGAGGCATGGGCGTACCAGGTGCCGCGCGTGCCATGCCGGGCAAAGACCTCCGTCAATGCGTCGGTGTACTCGGCCAGGTGTTGCAGCGGCACGGCGCAGTCTTCGATGAAGCTCACCGGCTTGCCGTCGCCCTTCAGGCTCATCATGATGTTCAGGCCCGCCTTGCGCACCTCCCACAGGGCCTTCTGCGGCGCCTCGTCGACCATCTCGACGACGCTGCCGGGCAGACC
>JANOPR010000687.1:0-2231 GCA_031421955.1 Burkholderiales bacterium | reverse complement strand
ACCGGCACGCGGGCCAAGAAATCGAGCGCGGGTTACGACCTGACGCGGCTCTTCGTCGGCAGCGAGGGCACCCTGGGCGTGATGACCGAGGTGACCTTGAAGCTCTACCCGCTGCCCGAGGCCGTGACGGCGGCGATCTGCCACTTCCCCAGCATCGACGCCGCGGTGCGCACGACGATCCAGGTGATCCAGATGGGCGTGCCGATCGCCCGCTGCGAACTGCTCGACGCCAACGCGATCCGCGGCGTGAACAAGCATTCGCACCTGAGCCTGCGCGAGGCACCGATGCTGCTGATGGAGTTTCACGGCAGCCCCACCGGGGTGCAGGAGCAGGCGCAGACGGTGCAAGAGGTCGCCAGTGAATTTGGCGGCGAGGCCTTCGAATGGGCCAGCACACCCGAGGAACGCACGCGGCTGTGGACGGCGCGCCACCAGGCCTATTTCGCCTCGTTGCAGAGCCGCCCGGGTTGCCGCTCACTCTCCACCGACACCTGTGTGCCGATCTCGCGCCTGGCCGAGAGCATCAACGAGTCGGTCGTCGAGGCCGAGGCCGCGGGCCTGCCCTACTGGGTCGTGGGCCATGTCGGCGACGGCAACTTCCACCTCAGCTACCTGCTCGACCCGAACGATCCCGTCGAAGCCGCCACCGCCGAGCGCCTGAGCCAGCAGATGGTGCAGCGTGCAATACGACTGGGCGGCACCTGCACCGGCGAGCATGGCATCGGGCTGCACAAGATCGGCTACCTGCTCGACGAGGCCGGCCCTGGCGCCGTCGAGATGATGCGCCAGATCAAACGCGCCCTGGACCCGAAGAACATCATGAACCCGGGCAAGGTATTCCTGCTGTGATCGCGGCCCCGCGGCGGGTCATGACCGGGCTCCGGGGCCGTTGCGTTCACTTGCACAGGCAGGCCGTGGCCCGCTTCTAATCGCAGCCATGAGCAATGCGGCCTTCATGATGGTGGCGGTGGCCAACCCGGCGCTGGTGGGCGCGGTCTGCCCGTCCTCTCCCTGGCTGGCCGCGGCCATGGCCAATGCCGCCCGCGGCGCGCGGCTGCTGATCGAGCTCGGTGCCGGCACCGGCGCGATCACGGAGGCGCTGGTGGCGCAACACCCTGCCGTGCCGCTGGTGGCGGTCGAGTTGCAGGAGGGGCTGGCCAATCTGCTGAAGCAGCGCTTTGTGCATGTCGACGTCAGGCGCACCAGTGCGCACGAAGTCCTGGAAGCCTTGCGCGACCATGCGCCGCCGCAGACCGTGCTCGTATCGTCGCTGCCCTTCCAGTCGCTGCCGGCCGAATGGCGCGACACCACGATCCAGGCCATCGCCACTTTCCTGCGCGCAGACGCGCGGCGCCGCCTCGTGCAATACACCTACCGCCTGAAGGCGCCGTTCGAATTGCCGCCCGACAGCGACCTGCAGTGGGCCCGCGTCGGCCGCGTCTGGCGCAATGCGCCGCCCGCAAGCCTGTGGTCGTTGCAGCGGCGCTGAGGCGATGCGAAAGGCGGCTCAGGCCGCCGGCGGCTCGACCGCCCAGCGCTGCGTTGCGTCGCCGTCGCTGGCCAGGCTCTCCAGGTGCACCGGGAAGCCCCACAGCCGCGCCACATGCTTCAACACATCTTGTGCACCTTCGGCCAGCGGACGCCCGTTGTGCTGGGTGTGGCGCAGCGTCAGCGCGCGGTCGCCACGCAGGTTGACGCTCCAGACCTGGATGTCGGGTTCGCGCGCGCCGAGGTCGTACTGGTGCGCGAGGGCCTCGCGCACGCGCCGGTAGCCCGCATCGTCGTGGATCGCACTGACTTCGAGCTCTTCGTCATTTTCGTCATCGATGATCGCGAACAGGCGCATCTCGCGCATCAGCTTCGGGCTCAGATACTGGCCAACGAAGCTCTCGTCCTTGAAGTTGTGCATCGCATGGTGCAGTGCGGGCAGCCACGGCGCGCCGGCCAGGCCCGGGAACCAGTCGCGGTCTTCGTCAGTGGGATGCTCACAGATGCGCTTGATGTCGGTGTACATCGCAAAACCGAGCGCGTACGGGTTGATGCCGCTATAGCCGCGCGTGCCGACCTGCGGCTGGTAGACGACATTGGTGTGCGACTTCAACCACTCGATCATCGTGCCATCGGTCAAGTAACCGTCGTCGTACATCGTGTTCAGCAGCTTGTGGTGCCAGAAGGTGGCCCAGCCCTCGTTCATCACCTGGGTCTGGCGCTGCGGATAGAAGTACTGCGCC
>JANOPR010000686.1:0-2287 GCA_031421955.1 Burkholderiales bacterium | reverse complement strand
CGGGTCTTGGCGTACATGTCGGCCAGGTCGCTGTACTGCGCGGCGCGATGCCCGAACTTGACGCCATCGAAGCGCGACAGGTTCGAACTCGCCTCGGCCGGCGCGATGATGTAGTAGACCGGAATCGACAGCTCGGTGCGCGGCAGGCTGACGTCGACCAGGGTCGCGCCGAGACCCTCGAACTCGGCCAATGCGGCGCGCAGTGCGCCATTCACATCGGCCGCGAGTGCGGCAGGGAAGAACTCGCGCGGCAGCCCGATGCGCAGCCCAGCCAAAGGGCGCGACAAAGTCGCGCCCGCTCTTCCATCCAACATGCTGGCATGGAAGTCTTGCGGCGCGCGCTCGGCACTGGTCGAGTCGCGCTCGTCGAACCCGCTCATCGCCGACAACAGCAGTGCGCAGTCCTGCGCCGATCGCGCCAGCGGCCCCGCCTGGTCCAGGCTGGAGGCAAACGCCACCATGCCCCAGCGCGAACACACGCCGTAGGTCGGCTTGATGCCGGTAATGCCGGAGAAGCTGGCCGGCTGACGGATCGAGCCCCCCGTGTCGGTACCGGTGGCCGCGGGCAGCAATCGCGCCGCCACCGCAGCCGCCGAGCCGCCCGAGGAGCCGCCGGGCACACGCGAGCGGTCCCAGGGGTTGCGCACCGGCCCGTAGGCCGAGTTCTCGTTGGCCGAGCCCATCGCAAACTCGTCGCAATTGAGCTTGCCCAGACTGACCATGCCGGCCGCATTCAGGCGCGCCACGACCGTGGCATCGAAGGGGCTGGCGTAGCCGGCGAGCATCTTCGAGCCCGCCGTGCTGGGCATGCCGGCCGTGACGAAGATGTCCTTGTGGGCAATCGGTACGCCCGCCAGCGGGCCGAGCGACTCACCCTGGGCGCGACGGGCGTCGAGGTCCCGGGCCTGAGCCCGCGCAGCGTCACCCGCCACATGCAGGAACGCGCCGAGATCGGCCTGCGCAGCGATCCGCACCAGCAGATGGTCGACGACTTCCAGGCTCGACACCTCGCGCGCTGCCAACGCGCGGCCGAGCGCGGCGACTCCCATCGCATGCAGGTCGGGCGTCATGTGGGCCACGCAAGGGCCCGCAGCCGCGGGCCGTGGGGCACAAGTCGGCTTGGAGCGACTCTGCGCCGGTTCACTCGATCACCTTGGGCACCAGGAACAGGCCGTCCTCGACGGCTGGCGCGCTGGCCTGGTTGCGCTCGCGCTCGTTGCCCTCGCTGACCTGGTCCTCGCGCAGCCGCAGTGCCACGTCCTGCACGGCCGAAAGCGGCGTGTACAGCGGCTCGACGCCGCGTGTGTCGACCGCACCCATCTGCTCGACGATGCGGAAGAAGCCGTTCAATTGGTCGAGCATCGCGGCCTGTTCGTCGGCCTTGAGTTCGAGGCGCGCCAGCTGGGCGATGCGGCTGACGTCTTGCGGGGTCAGGGCCATGGAAGGAGAACGCGAGGAATGCGGCTGCAAAAAGGCGCCTCGGCGGTGCTTTTCAGCGGTAACAAGGCGGGGGTATCAGTTATTATCGCCGCCCATATGAGACCCTCCGGTGCCGCTCGGCTCGGGGGGTTCGTTCCAAGAGCGATCGCACTTGTCACAAAACGCAATCGTCGCCTCGCCCCCACCGCCACAATCCACCATGTTCGGATCCCTGCGCCGCTACTTCTCCACCGACCTGGCCATTGACCTCGGTACCGCCAACACGTTGATCTACGTGCGCGGCAAGGGCATCGTGCTCGACGAACCATCGGTCGTCGCCATCCGCCATGAAGGCGGCCCCAACGGCAAGAAGACGATCCAGGCCGTCGGCCGCGAAGCCAAGGCGATGCTCGGCAAGGTGCCGGGCAATATCGAGGCCATCCGCCCGATGAAAGACGGGGTCATTGCCGACTTCACCGTCACCGAGCAGATGCTCAAGCAGTTCATCAAGATGGTGCACCCGCGCTCGATGTTCAAGCCGAGCCCGCGCATCATCATCTGCGTGCCTTGCGGCTCGACCCAGGTCGAGCGCCGCGCGATCCGCGAAAGCGCGCTCAACGCCGGTGCCAGCGAGGTCTACCTGATCGAAGAGCCGATGGCCGCCGCCATCGGTGCCGGACTGCCGGTGTCCGAAGCCTCGGGCTCGATGGTCGTCGACATCGGTGGCGGCACCACCGAGGTCGGCGTGATCTCGCTCGGCGGCATGGTCTACAAAGGCAGTGTGCGTGTCGGTGGCGACAAATTCGACGAAGCCATCATCAACTACATCCGCCGCAACTACGGCATGTTGATCGGCGACCCCACCGCC
>JANOPR010000685.1:0-9819 GCA_031421955.1 Burkholderiales bacterium | reverse complement strand
GCTCGGCCAGCGCGGCGGCCAGATCGCGGCTGCGCTGGCCGGCCAGCGGCGTGATGAACTGGGTCAGCTTCGACAACGGGGCGGGAGAAATTCGAGCCATGGCCGTCTCGGGATGCGGGCACCCAGTGTCGGCCGCGGCCGCGCAGACTTCAGCCCGAAATGAGGGGCAATCCGCCGCCAGTTCCGGCGCGGACCCGATGCGACGCCTAAAATCGATGGCAGTCGCGGTTCGACTCCATCCACTACCAGGACGCTCGCCATGCCCCTCGTCTCCATGCGCCAGTTGCTCGACCATGCCGCCGAAAACGGCTATGGCATCCCCGCCTTCAACGTCAACAACCTCGAACAGGTGCAGGCCGTGATGTCGGCCGCGCAGGAGACCGGTGCGCCGGTGATCCTGCAGGCCAGCGCCGGGGCCCGCAAGTACGCCGGCGAGCCCTTCATCAAGCACCTGATCGAGGCCGCGCTCGAGGCCTACCCCGGTGTGCCGCTGGTGATGCACCAGGACCACGGCCAGAGCCCCGATGTCTGCCAGGGCGCGATCAAGCTCGGCTTCTCCTCGGTGATGATGGACGGCAGCCTGGAGGCCGACGGCAAGTCGATCGCCAGCTACGACTACAACGTCGACGTGACGCGCAAAGTGGTCGACATGGCGCACAAGCTCGGCGTCACGGTCGAGGGCGAGCTCGGCTGCCTCGGGTCGCTGGAAACCATGCGCGGCGACAAGGAAGACGGCCACGGCACCGAGTCGACGATGACGCGCGAGCAGTTGCTGACCGACCCGGAGCAGGCCGCGGACTTCGTCAAGAAGACGCAGCTCGACGCGCTGGCGATCGCCATAGGTACCAGCCACGGCGCCTACAAGTTCACCCGCAAGCCCACCGGCGACATCCTGGCCATCGACCGCATCAAGGCCATCCACAAGCGCATCCCGAACACGCACCTGGTGATGCATGGCAGCTCGAGCGTGCCGCAGGACCTGCTGGCCGTCATCCGCGAGTTCGGCGGCGACATGAAGGAAACCTACGGCGTGCCGGTCGAAGAGATCCAGGAAGCCATCAAGCATGGCGTGCGCAAGGTCAACATCGACACCGATGTGCGCCTGGCCATGACCGCGGCGGTGCGCAAGTACCTGTTCGAGAACCCGAGCAAATTCGACCCGCGCGACTATCTGAAGCCGGCGCGCGAGGCAGCCAAGCAGATCTGCAAGCAGCGCTACCAGCAGTTCGGCTGCGAAGGCCAGGCCGCCAAGATCAAGCCGCAGACCTTGTCGGCGGTGGCTCAGCGTTACGCCAGCGGAGCCCTGACGCAGACGGTCGCCTGATGGCGGCGCCCCAGTCGTCGCTGCACTCGCTGCCGTTGCTGGTGAGCGACTTGCGGTCGCTGCCGCTGGTCGCGCGGGGCAAGGTGCGCGACAACTACGCCGTCGGCGACGATCGCCTGCTGATGGTCGCCAGCGACCGCCTGAGCGCGTTCGACGTCGTGATGGGTGAGCCGATTCCCGGCAAGGGCGAGCTGCTCACGCGCATGGCGCTGTTCTGGTTTGCCCGCCTGGGGCACATCGTGCCGAATCACCTCACCGGCAAAGACCCCGAGGGCGTCGTCGCGGCGGCGGAGCGTGCGCAGGTGCGTGGCCGCGCGATGCTGGTCAAGCGCTTGAGGCCCCTGCCAGTGGAGGCGGTGGTGCGGGGCTACCTGGCCGGCAGCGGCTGGAAGGAGTACCAGGCCAGCGGCGAGGTCTGCGGCGTCAAGCTGCCGCCCGGCCTGCGCAATGCAGGCAAGCTGCCCGCGCCGATCTTTACCCCGGCGACCAAGGCCGAGATGGGCGAGCACGACGAAAACATCTCGTTCGATCGCATGGCGCGGATCGTCGGCGCCGACGTCGCGCACAAGGTGCGCGAGGTCTCGGTCCGGCTCTAAGAAGAGGCACCCGCCATTGCGCTGACCCGGGGCATCATCAACGCCGACACCAACGTGGAGTTGGGTTTCGACAACGAGGGCACGCTGACCCTGATGGACGAGGTCTTGACCCCCGATTCGTCGCGCTACTGGCCGCTGGAGAGTTACCAGGATGCCGTGGCCCGCGGCGAGAACCCGCCGAGCTACGACAAGCAATTCGTGCGCGACTGGCTCGAGAGCGCGCGCGTCGGCGGCGCGGCATGGAACAAGCGCGCACCGGCACCGTCTTTGCCTGCCGACGTGGTCGCCAATACCGCTGCCAAGTATCGCGAAGCGCTGACGCGGCTCACGGATTGACATGACGGCGTCGCGCTCGCGCTTGTTGCAGCGGCTCGACGCCGCAATTGCCGCGGCGGCCAACCCCATCGAGGCCCAATGCCTGCGTGCCGAGCGGGCCGCGCTGCTGGCGCGCCAGGGCCAGCTCGAAGCCGCGCAGACCGTGATCGATGAGCTGACGACGCAGCTGGCCTGGCAACCCAACGTCGCGTTGCGCGCCTGGCTGGCGCTGGCCGAAGGCTTGCACGGCTACTACAGCGCACTGGGCCGCGAAGCGCAGACAAGCATCCAGGAGGCGCACGAGCTGGCCAAGGGTGTCGGGACCTTGGTGCGTCTGCAAGCCCTGGCCGCGGCCTGGCTGGCGAACATGGCATTTGCCGACGACGACATGCCGCGCATGGCCGCCCTCGTGCGCGAAGCCCTCGACAAGGCGCTGCCCGAGCATCACGGCGCCCGCGCCCGCGCCGCACTGGTCGCCGGCTACGCCTACCACTTCGGGGGTGACAACCCGCGCGCGCAGCCCTGGTACGAGGCCTCGCGCCGCCACGCCATCGCAGAAGGTGACGAGACCCACCTGTCCGCGTTGATGCACAACCAGGCCTGGATGCGCGCCAGCCAGGCGCGGCTGGCGTTGTTGTTCGGTGCCGCTGACAGCGACGCCGCGCAGGTCGAGGCCGTGGGCCACGCCTTGATGGGAGCTGAATCGATCGGCCATTACGACGCCGGCGTGGGCACCGCCTCGCTGGGCTCGCTGGTGCCGATGCTGCGGGCCCAGGTGCTCACCGCGCAGGGCAGGTGGCTCGACGCCCTGGACCTGTTCGAGACCCACTTCGAGACCGCGCTGGGCGAGGGCCTGTCACGACTGTCGCCCGGCCTGCTGGCCGACCGCGCCTGGTGCGAATGGCATGTCGGCCATGCGCGCAAGGCGCAGGCACTGGTGGGCGCGGCCGAACAGGCCTTGGCGCAACGCTGCGACACCGATGACCGCGCGACGGCGACGGCGCGTCTGGCGCAGGTGTGCACGGCGCTGGGCGACGTCGCCGCCGCGGCACGCCACCGCGAGACCGCGCATGTGCAGTTTAAGGCGCACCGCGAGCAGCAGCGGCAGATCGTCGCGTTGCTCGATCACGCGCTGGCCGGAATCGACCCGACCGCGGTCTGATATGACGGCCCCAAGCTCGCTGCGCTCGCGCCCCCCGCGGGGAGCTCAGGCCGCTTGGGACGGCCCGGCGCAGGCCTGAGCCAACGCTCAGAACAGCGCCATGCTCAGCTTGCGCCGGTACTGGTCGACGACCGGGTCCGTGGCGGTCGACGGCGCGGACTTGCCGGTCAATTCCAGCGTGCCCTTGGCCGGCGCGTTGGCAGGGGCTTTGGGCGCGGGCTTGCTCATCAAGGTCAGGATCGCGACGTAGGTCTTGCGCGCGGCTTCCTGGTTCCAGGCCTTGTCGCGCATCACGATTTCGAGCAACTCGTCCATCGCCTGCGTGAAGCGGCCGGCCGCGAAGTGGCTTTGCGCCAACTCAAAGCGGGCTTCGAAGTCGCGCTTGTTGGTACCGATCGTTGCCGTCAATGCCTCGACGTCGCGTGCCGAGCCTGCTGCCTGCTGCGCAGCCAGCCAGCGGCCGAGCGCGTCGATGCGCCCATCGACGATCGCCTTGCTGGCCACCGGGGCCAGGGCCTGCTCGGCCTGTGCCACCTGGCCCTGCGCCAGCAGCAGCTTGACGTAGTCGTAGCGCGCCGCTTCGTTGGCCGGGTCGATCGCCACCGCCTGCTGCAGTTTGGCCAGCGCCGAATCGGCGTCGCCTTCGGCGATCAGGGTCTCGGCGTCGTCGACCTCGGCCTCGGCTTCGAGCTCGACCGTGCTCGGCACATGCTTGTCCAGGAAGGTACGGATCTGGGCCTCGGGCAACGCGCCGACGAAGCCATCCACAGGTTGGCCGCCGACGAACATGACGCAGAACGGGATCGAGCGCACGCCGAAGGCCTGGCTCAGCTGGGCGGCGATCTCGGGCTGGTCGTCGCTGTTGAGCTTGGTCAACTTGAAGCGACCGGCGTAGGCGACCTCGAGTTTCTCCAGCACGGGGCCGAGTTGCTTGCAGGGGCCGCACCACGGCGCCCAGATGTCGAGCAGGATGGGCTGCTGCATCGACGCGTTGATGAGCTCGGTCTCGAAATTGGTGATCGTGATGTCGGTCATGTGAATTGGAGCCCCCAAGCTCACGGTGTTTGCGGCCCCCCGCGGGGCATTCAATGGGATTTGGTTGCCCGAGCGGTCATGTCGACGTGATGGCGCGCCGCCTACAATTCAAGGCTTCCCGCAGCATGAGTCTGGAGCCAGCCCTTGACGGAGCCCCATCCCCTGGTCGGCGTGGTTATGGGGTCGGCCAGCGACTGGCAGACCCTGCAACACGCCGCCGCCATTCTCGCCGAGTTCGGCGTCGCCCACGAATGCCGCGTCGTCTCGGCCCACCGCATGCCTGACGACATGTTCGCCTACGCGAGCCAAGCGCGCGGTCGTGGCCTGGCCGCGATCATTGCCGGCGCCGGTGGGGCGGCGCACCTGCCCGGCATGCTGGCGGCCAAGACGAGCCTGCCGGTGCTGGGCGTGCCCGTGCCCAGCAAACACCTGAACGGCGTCGACTCGCTGCACTCGATCGTGCAGATGCCCAAGGGCGTGCCGGTCGCCACCTTCGCGATCGGCGACGCCGGCGCGGCCAACGCCGCGCTGTTTGCCGTGGCCATGCTGGCCCGCGGCGACGATGCCTTGCGCGAGCAGCTCGACGCCTACCGCGCCCGCCAGACCGAGGCGGCTCGCGCCATGACGGCCGAACTGAAGTGAAACCGATCCTCCCCGGCACGCTGGGTGCCGACGGCCGCCCGGCGACCTTGGGCGTGATGGGCGGCGGTCAATTGGGGCGCATGTTTGTCCAGGCCGCGCAGTCGATGGGTTACCTCACGGCCGTGCTCGACCCCGACCCGGCCAGTCCAGCCGGACTGGTCGCGCACTATCACGTCAAGGCCGACTACCTTGGCGAGCCGGGCCTGGCGCAGCTGATGCAGCGCAGTTCGGCCATCACCACCGAATTCGAGAACGTGCCTGCCACGGCCCTGTACACGCTGGGGGCGCAGCGGCCGGTGGCGCCGTCGGCCGAGTGCGTGGCGGTGTGCCAGGACCGCGCGGTCGAGAAGCAACACTTTGTCGACAGCGGCGTGCCCTGCGCGCCGTTCGCGCGCGTCGAGACTGTCGAGCAGCTTGCGGCCGTGCCCGCGTCGATGCTGCCCGGCATCCTGTAGACCTCGCGCCTTGGCTACGACGGCTTGGGCCAGCGGCGTGTTGACAACCGCGCCGAGCTTGCCGCGGCCTGGGAGGCGCTGGGGCACGTACCCTGCGTGCTCGAGCAGCGGCTGGCGCTGGCCCGCGAGCTCAGTGTCATTGTTGCGCGCGGCGCCACCGGTGACCGCGTTCACCTGCCGGTGCAGCAGAACCTGCACCGCGAGGGCATCCTCGCGGTCACGCAGGCGCCTGCACCCGACATCACACCGGCGCAACAGCAACAGGCGGTCACGGCGGCGATGCAGTTGGCTGCTGCAATGCAATACGTCGGCGTCCTCTGTGTCGAGTTCTTCGTGCTCGAAGACGGATCACTGGTGGCCAACGAGATGGCGCCGCGGCCGCACAACTCGGGCCATTACAGCCTGGACGCCTGCGACGTCTCGCAGTTCGAATTGCAGGTGCGCTGCCTGGCCGGCCTGCCGCTGGTGGCGCCGCGCCTGCACTCGCCGGCCGTCATGCTCAACCTGCTCGGCGATCTGTGGTTCGAAGACGGCGGGTGTGCACGCGAGCCGCGCTGGGCCGAGGTGCTGGCGCTGCCGGGCGCGCACCTGCATCTGTACGGCAAGGCCAGCGCGCGGCCAGGCCGCAAGATGGGCCACCTCACCGTCACCGCGGCCGACGCCGGGTCCGCGCGCGCGGTGGCCTTGCAGGCCGCCACGCTGCTGGGCCTCGAGCCCTTCTAGCGGGCCATGGCTGGGCACCGCACAGAGCCAGCGCGCCTGACATGAGGCTCGCGGCATCGGACCCGCAGGCCGTGGAACAGGCCGCCGATCGCCTGGCTGCGGGCGAGCTGGTGGCCTTCCCGACCGAGACCGTGTACGGCCTGGGCGCGCGCGCTGACGACGACGCTGCCGTGGCGAAGATCTTTGCCGCCAAGGGGCGCCCGACCGACCACCCGCTGATCGTTCATGTCACGGACATCGGGCAGGCGCGCCACTTTGCTGCCGACTGGCCGCCCGTGGCCGCGAGGCTGGCCCAGGCCTTCTGGCCCGGTCCGCTGACCCTGATCGTGCCGCGCCGGCCGAGCCTGGCGGCGGCGGCGGCCGGCGGCCAAGACAGCATCGGTCTGCGCTGCCCGGCTCACTCGCTGGCCCACGGCCTGCTTGCGGCCGCCGCGGAGCGCGGCGTGCACGGCGTGGCCGCACCCAGCGCCAACCGGTTCGGCCGCATCAGCCCGACCACCGCGGCCCACGTGCAGAGCGAATTCGGCGAGCAGCTGACCGTGCTCGACGGCGGCCCTTGCGCGGTCGGCATCGAATCGGCGATCGTTGATTGCTCACGCGGCGCGCCGGTGCTGTTGCGGCCGGGCAGCCTGAGCCGCGACACGCTGTCGGCGGCGGCCGGTGAACCGCTCGGCGACCCCGACGCGCTGTCGCCTCGCGCGCCGGGCACGCTCGAAGCCCACTACGCCCCGCGTGCGACGTTGCGGCTGATGCCCGCGGCGGCGCTGGGCGAGGCCTTGACCCTGTGGCGTGACGCCCGGGCCCATGCCGTGCCGGGCGGCCAGACGGCCCCACCGAGCCTGGCGGTATATTCCCGCACAGTGCGGGCGCCGAACGAGGCCGGCATCGTGGCGCGCACCATGCCCGACTCGCCGCGCGCGGCGGCCTATGAGTTGTTTGCGGTATTGCGTGAGCTCGATGCGCTTGGCGTGGCCCTGATCTGGGTCGAGCAACCGCCCGCCGGCGCCGATTGGGCCGGCGTGCGCGACCGCCTGCAACGCGCGGCGTCGGCCTGAGGGGCCGATGCGTTTCCAGTGACAGTTTTTGTTGATCCGGTTGGAGATTGCATGAGTTTCAAGAGTTTTGCCCGCATCGGCGCCAGCCGCTGGCTGCTGGCCGCAGTGTTGACGGGCGCTGGCCTGCTGGCATCCTGCGGCGGTGGCGGCCAGATCGTGCCGTTCGTGCCGACCCGCGTGCTGGCCTTTGGCGATGACCTGAGCGCGCTCGAGGCCGACGGCCGCAAGTACAGCATCAATGCGTTCAGGCAAGTGACGGCCAGCAACGGCACGGTCACGGAGGATCCGACCACGCTCGACTGCCTGCGCAATCCGCTGTGGGTGCAGGACGTGGCCGCCAGCTATGGGCTGGCGTTCGACCGCTGCCTGGGCACGGCCACCACCGCGACCGGCCAGGTGTTGGCCCGCAACGGCCACAAGGTCGCCGACTTCGCGGCCCAGATTGCCGCGGTGCAGGGCAATGCACTGGGCGAGCTCGACCTGGCGCTGGTCATGGTCGGCATGAACGACATCCTGGAGTTGTACGACGTGGTCAGGCTGAACCCGGCCGCCGACCGCGCTGCGCTGCTGGCCCAAGCGCGCGCGCGCGGCGCCGCGCTGGGCGCGCAGCTCAATCAGCTGGCGCTGCGCGGCCCCGCGGTGGTCGTGCTGACCGTGCCTGACATCGGCTTGTCGCCTTTTGCCCAGGGGCAGAACACGAGCAGCGGCGACCCGACGCGATCGCTGCTGATCTCGCAACTGGTCGAAGTCTTCAACAACCGCATGAGTGTCGAGCTGATCAACGATGGCCGCCTGATCGGTCTGGTCTATGCCGACATCGAGGTGCAGAACCATGTGCGTTTCGCCACCAGCTTTGGCCTCGTCAACGTGGTGGCGCCGGCCTGCACGACGGCCCTGCCGGATTGCACCACCGCGACCTTGGTGCCGGCCAACACCACCACCGGCACTGCGGCCGCGACAGCCTCGACCTGGCTGTGGGCAGACAGCCTGCGCCTGTCGCCCTTTGCACACTCGCGCCTGGGCCAACTCGCCGTGTCGCGCGCGCGGAACAACCCGTTCTAGCCCGCGCCGGGCCGCCCCAAGCGGGCGACGCCCCTGGGCCATAAAGGGGCCCGTGCCGGTCCCTTTGGGGGCCGACGCCGCAGGCGTCTTGGGGGCGGCGCCCTCACCGGATTCCAGGCCGGGGCGTCCAAGGTGGGTTAACCCGGCAGGGTTGCGGGTACCTGCGCCCGTATAGTGTTTTCCACGCACACCCACCCAATATCTAGGAGCAACTCATGGCCTCTCGGCGTCACTGGCACCTGTCACTCGTCACGGCAATCGCCGGCGCGGCCCTGCTTGCGGCCTGCGGCGGCGGCAGCGACGTGCCCACGACCACGCGCGTCGTCTCCTTTGGCGACAGCCTGTCGGACCTGGGCGCGTACACGCCGGCGACGCAGATTGCGCTCGGGCAAGCGCCCGGCGTGGCACCGTTCCTCGGCGGCAGGTTCACGACCAACACGCATACCGGCTACAGCGCGGCCAGCAACACCAACACGGCCACGATCTGGGTCGAGGGTGTGGCGGCACGTCTGGGCATCGCCATCACGCCGCACCAGGTCGGCTTCGCCGGACAGTCCGTGCTTTGCCCGGCGGCGGCCGTGCCCGCGTTGGCTGGCAGCTGCACCGGCTACGGCCAGGGCGGATCGCGGGTCACGGATCCGATCGGCATCAACAACGCTGCGGGCGCGCTGACCGTGCCGGTGGTGAGGCAGGTGGCCAACCACCTGACACGATTCAGCAGCTTCGGCGGCGGCGACATCGTGTTCGTCTGGGCCGGCGCCAACGACGTGCTGACCCAGTTCGGCGCTGCCGGGGCGGGCCTGCCTGCGGCCACTGCGGTGGCCAACATGCAGCTTGCCGGCACCCAGCTCGCGACCTTGATCCGCAGCCAGATCATCGACCGTGGTGCGACCCGCGTGATGGTCCTGAACGTGCCTGACCTGGCGGTCACGCCGGCCTTCAGCGCGCTGCCCGCACCCAATCGGGCGCTGCTGACGCAGCTGTCGGCCGAGTTCAACACGAGCTTGACCACCGGCCTGAGTGGCTCGATTGCGCAGATGTTCGACGCGCGTGCCTTCCTCAGCGCAGCGGTCGCGAGCCCGGCCACCTACGGCTTTACCAACGTCACCCTCACCGCCTGCGATCCCACGCGGATGGCCGCGATCACGGGCGGCTCCTCGCTGTTCTGCAATGCGGCGCCGGCGAGTGCGTTTGTGGCCCCGATCCCGAACCTGAACTCGCTGCGCACCGGCGCCAGCACCAGCACCTGGCTGTTCGCTGACACCGTGCACCCGACGACCGGCGGCCACCGGGTTCTGTCAGACCTCGTGATCACGCAGCTCAAGGCCCTGGGCTGGATGGCGGCCAACCAGTAAGCGCTGCGGCGCTCACGACCGCCGGCGCCCTTGGGCGCCGGTGTGCGTTTCATGCGGAATCGCGTTCAATCGAATGGGAACGAGCAGCGGCTTGC
>JANOPR010000684.1:0-8024 GCA_031421955.1 Burkholderiales bacterium | reverse complement strand
CACGTCGTAGCCGGCAACGTTTTTCATCACCTGGCCACCGAAGGTCAGCACCTGGCCGCGGCCATTGAGCAGGGTCGCGCCGAGCACATGGTCGCGAACGCCGCCGGCGCTGGCACGCGCCGGTCCGGCCAGGCCCGCGGCAACCATGCCACCCACCGTGCCACGAGCGATGTAGCGCGGCGGCTCGAAGGCCAGGTGCTGGCCGCGCTCGGCCAGCGCGGCTTCCAGCTCCGTCAGCGGCGTGCCCGCGCGCACCGTCACCACCAGCTCGGTCGGCTCGTAGCTCGAGATGCCGGCCAGCGGCCGCATGTTCAGCGGCTCACCTTGCAACGCGTTGCCGTAGAAGTCTTTCGTGCCACCGCCGACGATTCGAAAGTGGCCGCTGGCCACGCGGGCGGTCTTGACCTGATCGACGAGGCGAGCGAGCGTGGCGTCCATCAGAAGCGCTCCAGCCCGGGGAAGGGCAGCAGGCCCTTCTTCACATGCATCTTGCCGTACTCGGCGCAGCGTTGCAGGGTCGGAATCACCTTGCCGGGGTTCAAGGTGCCGGCCGGGTCGAACGCGCGTTTCAGCGCCTCCATCTGCGCGCGCTCTTCAGGCGAGAACTGCACGCACATGGAACTCAGTTTTTCGACACCCACGCCGTGCTCGCCCGTCACGGTGCCGCCCATCGCGACGCTGGTCTCGAGGATGTCGGCGCCGAACAGTTCGGCGCGGTGCAGCTGGTCGCCGTCGTTGGCGTCGAACAGGATCAGTGGATGCAGGTTGCCATCACCGGCATGGAAGACGTTGCAGCAGCGCAGGCCGTACTTGATTTCCATCTGCTGGATGGCGAGCAGGATGTCGGCCAGGCGCTTGCGCGGGATGGTCGAATCCATGCACATGTAGTCGGGGCTGATGCGGCCCGAGGCGGGAAAGGCGTTCTTGCGCACGCTCCAGAACTTCAGGCGCTGGGCCTCGTCTTTGCTCACTTCCACCCGCGTGGCACCGCAGCCAGTGAGCACGTCCAACATGCGCTCGATCTCTTCGGCGACTTCTTCGGGCGTGCCGTCGCTCTCGCAGAGCAGGATCGCCTCGGCGTCCAGGTCGTAGCCGGCGTGGACGAAATCCTCGACCGCCGCCGTCATCGGCTTGTCGAGCATCTCCAGGCCGGCCGGGATGCTGCCCGCGCCGATGATCGCGGCCACCGCGTCGCCGGCTTTGCGGATGTCGTCGAAGCTGGCCATGATGCAGCGCGCCAGCCTGGGTTTGGGCACCAGCTTGACCGTGACTTCGGTGATCACGGCCAGCATGCCTTCGCTGCCAACGATGAGGCTGAGCAGGTCCAGGCCGGCGGCGTCCAGCGCATCGCCGCCGAACTCGACCGCCTCGCCCTCGACCGTGAAGCCGCGCACCTTGAGCACGTTGTGCAGCGTCAGGCCGTACTTCAGGCAGTGCACGCCGCCGGAGTTCTCGGCCACGTTGCCGCCGATCGAGCAGGCGATCTGGCTCGATGGATCGGGCGCGTAGTACAGGCCCAGCGGCGCGGCGGCCTCGCTGATGGCCAGGTTGCGCACACCGCACTGCACGACCGCCGTGCGCGAGGTCTTGTCGACCGACATGATGCGATTGAACTTGGCCAGGGCCAGCGTGACGCCCAGCGCGTTGGGCAGTGCGCCGCCCGACAGCCCGGTGCCGGCGCCGCGCGCCACCACCGGCACGCCCAGCGCGTGGCAGGCGCGCAGCACGCCGGCGACCTGGGCCTCGGTCTCGGGCAAGGCCACCACCAGCGGGCGCTGGCGGTAGGCGGTCAGGCCGACGCACTCGAAGGGGACAGTGTCTTCGTCATGACAGAGCAGCGCGTGGTCGGGCAGTGCGTTGTACAGCGCGGCGACGACTTGCTTCAGGCGTGCGGCGCGGTCGGCAGATGCGGCGAGCGCGTGCGCAGGGGCATTCATGCCCGGCACTGTAGCCGCTCGGCACGCGGCCAGTGCCGGCGCTGCCGGCGGCGTGCATGCCGACTGCCAGGGTGCGGTCGATGTCATGCGGGATCAAGGTGAGCGAGTGATCGGCCGGCTCGGTCATCGTCGGCCAGGGCCCGTGGGCGTTGCCTGCACGATCGGTACGTTGCCGGCAAAACCGAGCCGCAAGGTGGGCTTCAGGCGTCGGCCGTGAACACCGTCAGCACGCCGGTATAACCGTAGAGGTGCTGGTGTCCGATCTCGCCACCGGCGAAGAAACCGACCAACGGCACCTCGCCCAGGCAATGCTGCACGATCTGCAGTTCGGCCGACGGCGCCCCGAAGTGCGGTCCGCCACGGCCGGCGCAGCTGATGTAGATGGCGCCGGCAATGCGGTCGGCCGGGTCGGCCGCCGGGCTGACCTGTTGGTCGTGCGCTGCCATGGCGGCAAGCGGCTCGGGTGCCAGCTCTTCGCGGATCTCGGTGCAGATGCGCACCAGGTCGCGCCGCGCTGCGTCGACGTCGCGCTGGCAGAAGGCCAGCTGCATGCCGGTCTCGACCCGATCGGCGATGGCCACGCCATGCTGGCCCGGATCCAGGCCGATCAGGTGGCGCACGCGGACATCCTCGCCAAAGGCGCCGGAACGCGCCGGGGCGCCGGGCTGGCCACCGCGGGCCAGCCCGGCGTGGCGCGACTCGGACAACCCCACCAGCGTGCCGCGCAGCGCGCGAATGGCACGTTGAGGTTCATCCAGCGTGATGTCGATGTCATGCAGCAGGCAGGCCAGGGCCGGCTCGCCATTGAGGCCGGTGACGACGTTGCGCTCGCAGGCGGTAACCCGCCGCACCGGCCCGACCGGCTGGCAGCCCTGCGTCACGCGCGAGATCAGTGCGACATCCTGGCCGAAAGCGACCCCCGAGAGGCCGCCTTGCAGCACATCCCCGGCGATCTGGCAGGCCACGCTGCGCGAGGCACTGAGGCCGCCGAACAGGTAGCCCGAGCGCGTGCGGGCGCTCATGTCGCTGATCAACTCGCCCAGATCGGGGGTGTTGCCGTCGGCGTGGATCAATGCGGTGTGTGCGTCGAAGGGATGCAGCGGTTGCGCGCCCGAGAAGATCCGGAAGCGGCTTGTCGGCAGCGCGGCCAGCATCAGCACCAGGGCCGGTTCGTCGAAGTACTCGATGCCGCAGGCCGAGACGCCGACACCGACCGTGCCGACCCAGGCCACGCCTGGCCAACGACGGCGCAGCGCTGCGAGCAGGGCTTGTGCATGCTGCGCGTAGTGGTCGGTGAAATAGACGAAGCCCAGCGTGGGCGCTTGTGTGTCGCGGTACGCACGTGCGCCGTCGATCTGCGCGGCCGCGCTTTCGAGCGCGCTTTGCCAGTCGCGGTGGGCGGCGTGACCGACGAGGAAACGTTGCATGCGGGGCTCGGGGCTCGGGGCTTGGGCGCGCGCGGCTGCTGCCGGCTCGCCGTGGTTCAGCGCCGCGCGGCCTTGGTCGCTTTGGCTTTGGCGGGCTTTGACGCGCGCCGTGCCGGCTTGCCTGCCGCCTTCGCGGCGGGCGGCCCTGCGCCTTCCTTGAGCGCACCGGCTGCCAGTTCAGTGAACTGCTTGGTGAGTGCGTCCCACCACTGCAGCGGGTCGACCACGCCGGCAGGCTTTGCGGCTGCCTGCGCTTCGGTTCTGCTGCGTCCGACCGGCGCCGCTGCAGGGGCGCCGGCCGCCACCGGCAGCTTCATCGATTCGCGCAGATCGCTCACCTGTACGTTCATCGTCTTCAGGGTCGACAGTGTCATGCGCTGGACTTCGAGCGCCTGGATCGTCGCGCTGAGCATCTTCGCGTTCTGCTCGAGCCAGAACTGCACGGTGCGCAATTCCTCGATGCGTTTGCCCAGCTCCTCAGGGTCCAGCGTGGGTGCCACCCACTGGCCGATGTGGGGCAGCGTGCTGCCGGCGTTCTTCACCAGGCCTTGCAGGAAGTCAAAGCCGGGGACGAGTTTGGTGAAGTCGGCGCTGCGGTCGGGCATGCAAGGCTCCTCGGTTGGCTGGCGGATCGATTGTGCCCCGCATGGGCGCACTGCAAGGGTACTCGCTGCACCGTGAGGCCACGCACCTGCATCAAGGCTGGCAGCGCCACGGCAGGCCGCAGTCGCGTGCGGCGCGTCGTCCAGCGTGCAGCGCGGCCTGGGTTGGCGCTTGAGCCTGCGGCGGGCAAGCGGCGGGGGAGTGGGTTGCAGCGCCGGCGCCGACCACGATGCCAACTCGATGGCCCATCCCCGCAGCGGGTTGAACGTCATCGGACAGGCTCCAATCGCAACACGCCTTCGCTCTGCGTGAAGCGCAACTTGGACAGGATGTCCATGCCGAGCAACGGCGACGCGAGCCGTGGCAGCACGGCCACGCGCAGGCGCTCGACGCGCACGCCGCCCTGCAGGACCACGTCGGCGCGCGCCAGCGAACCCTGAACCAGGCCCGCGGCGGTCGAGGATTGCAAGCTCCCTTCGCCAACCAGACCGGCGCGATCGGCCAGCGACTGCGGGATCGCGGTGCTGGTGGCGCCGGTGTCGACCAGAAAGTCGACCGCGATGCCGTTCACGGTGCCGGGCCAGTGAAAGTGCCCATCGGGCGCGCGGCGCAATTCGATGGCGCCACTGCGCGCGTCGACCGAGAAGTGGGCTCGCTGCTGCTGCGATTGCCAGGCCTGGACGCCGACGAACACCGCGGCGCCGACGACGAGCCAGAAGGTCACGCGCTTGAAAGTGCCGGGAAGTTCGCGGGGGCCGTCATCCATGGTGGCGTGGAAGAATTCGATGCGGGCAGCGCGCCCTATGATCCCCGCATGTTCTCACCCCTGATCAACGACAGCTTTCTGCGCGCCTGCCGCCGGCAACCCACCACGCACACCCCCGTGTGGCTGATGCGCCAAGCCGGCCGCTACCTGCCGGAGTACATGGCCACGCGCACCCAGGCCGGCAGTTTCATGGGCCTGGCCACCAACGTCGACCTCGCCACCGAGGTCACGCTGCAGCCGCTCGAGCGCTTCCCGCTCGACGCGGCGATCCTGTTCTCCGACATCCTGACCGTGCCCGATGCGATGGGCCTGGGCTTGTCGTTCGCACAGGGCGAGGGGCCGCGCTTCGAGCGCCCAGTGCGTGACGAGGCCGCCGTGGCCGCGCTCGAAGTGCCCGACATGGACAAGCTGCGCTATGTCTTCAATGCCGTCGCGTCGATCCGCAAGGCCTTGGCGGGCCGCGTGCCCCTGATCGGTTTTTCCGGGAGTCCGTGGACGCTGGCCTGCTACATGGTCGAAGGCGCGGGCAGTGACGACTACCGCCTGGTGAAGTCGATGCTCTACGCGCGACCCGACTTGCTGCACCGCATCCTGGCGGTCAATGCCGAGTCGGTGGCGCAGTACCTGAACGCGCAGATTGCTGCCGGCGCCCAGGCCGTGATGGTGTTCGACAGCTGGGGCGGCGTGCTCGCCGACGGCGCCTTCCAGGAATTCAGCCTCGCCTACACCGAGCGCGTGCTGGCGCAACTCGATCGCAGCGTGCCAGCGATCGTTTTTACCAAGGGGGGCGGACTCTGGTTGGAGCAGATTGCCGCCATTGGCGCCGATGTCGTCGGCGTGGACTGGACCGTCAACCTGGCGCGGGCGCGCGAGCGCGTCGGCGCGCGGGTGGCCTTGCAGGGCAACCTCGATCCGGCGGTGCTCTTCGGGGGCGAGGCGGCGGTTCGTGCCGAGGTGCGGCGCGTGCTCGATGACTTCGGGTCGCCGCAGCGGGCCGACGGCGGCCACGACGGCCATGTCTTCAATCTGGGTCATGGGATCCAGCAGCAGACGCCGCCCGAAGCGGTCGCTGCACTCGTCGATGAGGTGCACCGCCACTCGCGCGCGCTTCGCATTGCGGGCGTGGCAAGTAAGTGAGTGCTCAGACTAACTTATCCCCACGGAATGCGGTGCGATGCAGCAACAAGCTGTGTTCGCCAGCACACCATCAGGTTTTCCCTAATTCGCTGTAAGTCCTTGATTCCATTGGAGGCGGGCGCCTGCTTCGAAGGCGGGCAACGGGCCGACAACCCTGATGGGTCAATCAGTTAGCGCGGCTATGGGCGGGTTACGCACAAAGTTGTCCACAGCTTGGGTGGAAAGCCAGCTTTGCTGTTTTAAATCAGAGGCTTAGCGTGATTCGTTCAGGTTCATCCGAGAAGTGGCGTGCAACTGCGCAATGAGTGACTCCGGCTTGTCTCATGTCCTCGGCATCGCGGTGGAGACGCCGCAGCATGCCGGCCTGGCGGCCTGTCTGGACTACCGAAGTGAGGCACCGCTCCCACCCGGCACATTGGTGCGTGTACCCCTGGGCAAGCGCGACGTGCCCGGCATCGTCTGGCGGGTCGGCGGCGATGGCAACACCGAAGGCCTTGAGTTGCGGCCAATTCGTCAGGCACTGACCGCGTTGCCGCCGCTGTCGGATGCCTGGCGACAGCTCGTCGCGTTTGCCGCCGGCTACTACCAGCGTGGACTCGGTGAATTGGCACTGGCGGTGCTGCCGCCCGAATTGCGTCGGCTGGATGCGACTCAGATCGAGCGCCGGCTGGCTCGGCTCAAGCCAGGCGCATCGGGTCGCGGAAGCGACCAGGCAGGTCAGGCCCTGAGCCGCGACCAGGCGATTGCCGTGGCTGCGTTGGCGAGCGACGCTGCGGCCACGACCTTGTTGCACGGCGTGACCGGCAGCGGCAAGACCGAGGTCTACCTGCATGCAGCAGCACGGGCTTTGGCGGCCGGCCGGCAGGTGCTGGTGCTGGTGCCGGAAATCAACCTCACACCGCAGCTCGAAGCGCGCTTTGCCGAACGCTTTGCCGGCCATCGGCTGGCGACCTTGCACAGCGCGTTGACGCCCGTGCAGCGCCTGCGGCATTGGCTGGCCGCGCACCTGGGCCAGGCCGATCTGGTGCTGGGCACGCGGCTGGCGGTGTTCGCGTCGTTGCCGCGCCTGGGGCTGATCGTGGTCGACGAAGAGCATGACCCCTCGTTCAAGCAGCAGGAGGGCGCGCGCTACTCGGCGCGCGATCTGGCGGTCTACCGCGGCCGCCTCGAATCGGTGCCGGTGGTGCTGGGTTCGGCCACACCCTCGCTCGAGAGCTGGCATCGTGCAGAGCAGGGGGCCTACCGGCGCCTGAGCTTGCCCGAGCGCATCGGCGGCGGCGTGTTGCCGCGCGTGCGACTGGTCGACATGCGTTTGTTGCCGCGCGAGGTCAGCGCATCGGCGGCCCTGTCGCCGCCCCTGCTTGACGCGCTGCGTGCGCGCATCGAACGCGGCGAGCAAAGCCTCGTGCTGCTGAACCGCCGCGGCTATGCGCCGGTGCTGCATTGCCCGGCCTGTGCCTGGAAGAGCGCCTGTCCGCACTGCAGCGCGTGGCGCGTGTTCCACAAGGGCGATCGCACGCTGCGCTGCCACCATTGCGGCTTCACCGAGCGCGTGCCGCGCGCCTGCCCGGACTGCGGCAACCTGGACATCCAGCCCGTCGGTCGCGGCACCGAGAAGCTCGAGGAGCAACTCACGCAGGCGCTGCCGGGCGCGCGCGTGGCCCGCATCGACGCCGACAGCACGCGCCACAAGGGCGCCCTCGAGGCCCAGCTCGGCGCCGTGCACGCCGGCGTTGTCGACGTGCTGGTGGGCACGCAGATGGTGGCCAAGGGCCACGACTTTCGCCGCATCACGTTGGTGGCGGCGGCGAACCCGGACAGTGGCCTGTTCGCCAGCGACTTTCGCGCCCCAGAGCGGCTGTTCGCCTTGCTGATGCAGGCTGCGGGACGCGCCGGTCGCGATGCCGCTCAGTCAACGTCGAGCGAGATGTGGATCCAGACCTGGCACCCGCGCCATCCGCTGTATGCGGCGCTGGCGGCGCACGACTTCGCGGCCTTCGCCGCCGCGCAACTGGCCGAGCGACAGGGGGCCGGGCTGCCGCCGCATGCCAGCCTGGCGCTGCTGCGCGCCGAAGCGAAGTCGGTGGAAGCCGCGACGGCCTTCCTGCGCGCCGCCGCCGAGCGCGCTGGGGCGCTCGCCGAAGCGGCGCCGGT
>JANOPR010000683.1:0-1698 GCA_031421955.1 Burkholderiales bacterium | reverse complement strand
CGGCTTCAATCATGGCCTTCATCAACTCAAAGGCGTTCAAGATGCCACCAAAACCGGCTTCAGCGTCGGCCACGATGGGCGCAAAGTAGTCGATGTCATCTCTGCCCTCGCTCCACTGGATCTGGTCGGCGCGGAGGAAGGTGTTGTTGATGCGCTTGACGGCCTTGGGCACCGAGTCGACCGAGTACAGCGACTGGTCGGGGTACATCTCGCCGTTGTCGTTGGCATCGGCCGCCACCTGCCAGCCCGAGAGGTAGATGGCCTTGAGGCCGGCCTTGACCTGCTGCATGGCCTGGTTGCCGGTCAGCGCGCCCAGCGTGTTGACGAAGGGCTCGGTGTTGATCAGGTTCCAGAGCTTGTCGGCACCGCGCTGGGCCAGCGTGTGCTCGACCTGCAACGAGCCGCGCAGGCGCACCACGTCGGCGCCGCTGTAGCCGCGCTTGATGCCCTTCCAGCGCGGGTTCGTGGCCCAGTCCCGCTCGAGGGCGGCGGCTTGCTGTTCGCGGGTCGGCTGGGTCATCGTGAGCTCCTGAGGGTTGATGGCAAAGTAGAAATTCGCTGCCCCAAGCCTAACGCGAACGGGTTCAGTGCGATGACTTATGTCTTATAGAAGACAAATAATTATTGATAGATGAATCAATGACTTAAGCACGCCATCCCGCTATACGGCATGAGTGTGCGGCGCACAAAACGGCCATGGTTCGGCTTGACGATGCGTCTCCCGCACTGTGAAACCTTTGGCCGCCGATATGAAAAATGCGCCGAAGCGACCGCTGCGTATCATCGATCCGCCCTCACCTGCCGCGCTCGCCATGACCGGATTCGCATTCACCAGCCAGACGACCTTCATGAAGGCACCCGTCGCCGACCGACAGCCCTACGCCGTGGCTGGCATCGCCTGGGATGGCTCGACGACCAATCGCCCAGGCGCCCGGTTCGGGCCGCGCGCCGTGCGCCAAGCCAGCCACATGCTGTACGACGGTACCCATCCCCACTTCAATGTCTCGCCCCTGGGGCAGCTCGGTGACGCTGGCGACCTGCCGCTGCCCAACACCAGCCTGCCGGCGATGCGCGAAGCCATGTCCGCGTTGGTCGGCCCGCTGATCGCCAGCCACCACATGGTCTGGCTCGGCGGCGACCATTCGATCACGTTGCCGCTGTTGCAGGCCTACCGGAATCACTTCGGCCGCCCATTGGCCGTGCTGCACTTCGACGCCCACTGCGACACCTGGCAGAACCACTTCGGCGAACCCAGCGGGCATGGCACCTGGGTCTACGAGGCGATCCAGCAAGGTCTGGTGGTCAAGGAATGCTTCGCGCAGCTGGGCCTGCGCTCCGCGGGTGAGCGCGGCGCGCGCGAGTACGTGCGCGACCAAGGCGGCCTGATCTACACGGCACGCGACCTGCGGGGCCTCGAGAGCCCGCAGCAACTCGCGCCCCTGCTCGATGCGCTGCGTGCACGTCTGCTGGCGCATGGTTCGCCGCCGCTGTACGTGAGCCTGGACATCGACTGCCTGGACCCCGCCTTCGCGCCCGGCACCGGCACGCCCGAGCCCGGCGGCATGACGAGCAACCAGGTGCTCAGCATTCTCGAAGGGCTGCAAGGGCTCGATTGCGTCGGCATGGACTGCGTCGAGGTTGCGCCGCCTTACGACCACGCCGAACTGACGAGCTACGCCGCGGCCAACTTCGTGTGGA